>NZ_JBEZBE010000008.1:0-262187 GCF_040646935.1 Streptomyces sp. NPDC044984 | reverse complement strand
GGCCTGTCCCTGGACAAGGTCAACGTCAACGGCGGCGCCATCGCCCTGGGGCATCCCCTCGGCGCCACCGGCGCGATGATCCTCGGCACCCTCGTGGACGAACTGGTCCGCCGCGACCTGCGGTACGGGCTGGCGACCCTGTGCGTGGGCGGCGGCATGGGCATCGCCACGGTCGTCGAACGCGTCTGACCCCTCCCGACGGATCACCAGGAGCACACCCTCATGAGCACCGAGTCCACCACCATCCGCTGGGAAGAGTCCGACGACCACGTCGTCACCCTCGTCCTCGACGACCCGGACCAGTCCGTCAACACCATGAACGCCGCGTTCATCGACTCGCTGGACGCCGTCGCGGCACGGCTCGCGGAACGCCGCGACACCATCCGGGGCGTCATCGTCACCTCCGCCAAGAAGAGCTTCTTCGCCGGCGGCGACCTGCGCGACCTGATCTCCGTCACCCCCGCGACCGCCGGCGCCTCCTTCGAGGCCGGGATGCGCGTCAAGCGCTCGCTGCGTGTCCTGGAGACGCTGGGCAAGCCGGTCGTCGCCGCGATCGACGGCGCGGCGCTGGGCGGCGGTTACGAGATCGCCCTGGCCTGTCACCACCGCGTGGTGCTGGACCGCCCGGCCGCCCGCGTCGGGCTTCCCGAAGTCACTCTGGGCCTGCTGCCCGGCGGCGGCGGAGTGACCCGTACGGTCCGCATGTTCGGGGTGGTGGACGCCCTGCGGAAGGTCCTCCTGGAGGGCACCCGGTACGGACCGGCGCGCGCCCTGGAGGCCGGCCTGGTCGACGAGATAGCCGCCGACCAGGAAGAACTCCTCGCCAAGGCGCGGGCGTTCGTCGACGCCCACCCCGAGTCCGCGCAGCCCTGGGACGCCCCCGGGTACCGCGTCCCCGGCGGCACCCCCTCGACCCCGGAGCTCGCCGCCCGACTCCCCGCCCTCCCCGCGATGCTGAGGAAGAAGACGGGCGGCGCCCCCTGCCCGGCGCCGCGCAACATCCTCGCGGCGGCCGTGGAGAGCTCCCAGGTCGACGTGGACACGGCCTTCGCGGTGGAGGCCGGGTACCTGACGGAACTGGTCACCGGGCAGATCACCAAGAACATGATCCAGGCGTACTTCTTCGACCTGGGGGCCGTGAACTCCGGCGCCGGCCGTCCCCGGGGCGTCGAGCCGCGCGGGGTGACCAGGGTGGCCGTGCTCGGCGCGGGCATGATGGGCGCGGGCATCGCCCACTCCTGCGCGCTGGCGGGGATCGACGTCGTGCTGAAGGACGTGTCGGCGGAGGCGGCGGCCAAGGGCAAGGGCTACTCGGAGAAGCTGTGCGCCAAGGCCGTCTCCCGCGGCCGCACCACGCGGGAGAAGGCCGACGCCCTGCTGGCCCGCATCACCCCGACCGCCGACGTCCGGGACCTGGCCGGCTGCGACGCGGTGATCGAGGCGGTCTTCGAGGACACCGGCCTCAAGCACAGGGTGTTCCAGGAGATCCAGGACGTCGTCGCCCCGGACGCGCTGCTGTGCTCCAACACCTCCACCCTGCCCATCACCGTCCTCGCCAAGGGGGTGCAGCGGCCGCGGGACTTCATCGGCCTGCACTTCTTCTCACCGGTCGACAGGATGCCGCTGGTGGAGATCGTCAAGGGCGAGAAGACGGGGGACGAGGCGCTCGCACGCGCCTTCGACCTGGTGCGGCAGATCCACAAGACGCCGATCGTGGTCAACGACTCGCGCGGCTTCTTCACCTCCCGTGTCATCGGCCGCTTCCTCGACGAGGGCGTCGCCATGGTCGGGGAGGGCATCGAACCGGCCTCCGTCGAGCAGGCCGCCGCGCAGGCCGGCTACCCGGCCAAGGTGCTCTCCCTGATGGACGAGCTGACCCTCACCCTGCCGCGCAGGATCCGCGAGGAGACCCGCCGCGCGATCGAGGCGTCGGGCGGCGTCCCGGCGCCGCACCCGGCGGACGCGGTGGTGGACCGCATGATCGACGAGTTCGGCCGCCCCGGGCGGTCGGGCGGCGCGGGCTTCTACGACTACGCCGACGGCAGGCGTGCCGGGCTCTGGCCGGGACTGCGCGAGCACTTCACCGATCCGGCGAAGCAACCCGCCGACCTGACCGAGCTGATGGAGCGGATGCTCTTCGTCGAGGCGCTCGACTCGGTGCGCTGCCTGGAGGAGGGCGTGCTGGTCTCGGTGGCGGACGCCAACATCGGCTCGCTGCTCGGCATCGGCTTCCCGCCGTGGACGGGCGGGGTGCTGCAGTACGTCAACGCCTACGAGGGCGGGCTGCCCGGCTTCGTGGCCCGCGCGCGTGAGCTGGCCGGGAAGCACGGCGAGCGCTTCGCCCCGCCCGAGCTGCTGCTGCGCAAGGCCGAGCGGGGCGAGACCTTCACCGACTCCTGATCCGTTCCCGGGGCCCGCCCCCGCCTCCCTCCCCGGCGCCACCGGGCACGCCCGCAGGGGTTTTCCCGTCCCGGTCTCCCCAGACGTTCCCCACCGACCCGCAAGGAGGCCCCGATGACCTCGGACGCCCGCACCACCGGTGACCTGCCCGACGCCGCGGCCGACCGGACCCTGCCGCAGCTGCTGGCCCGGAACGCCCACGAGTACCCGCGACTCCCCGGTCTCTCCTGGCAGTCGGCGGACCCGGACGGTGACGGCGAGTGGACGACGTTCAGCTGGGCGGAGATCCACGAGCACACCCGGAGCCTGGCCGCCGGCTACCGGGCCCTCGGCGTCCGCCGCGGGGACCACGTGCTGCTGATGATGTCCAACCGGCCCGAGCACTGGCTGTCGGACCTGGCGCTGGTCCGCCTCGGCGCGGTCCCGGTCAGCGTCTACGGCACCGCCGCCCCCGAGCAGATCACCCACATCGCCCGCAACTGCCGGGCCCGCCTCGCCGTCGTCGAGGGGGCGGCGCAGGTCGCCGTGTGGGAGCCGCTGCTGGCCGACGCCGGCACCCCGCTGGAGCGGCTGGTGGTGGCCGGGGCGGGCGCGGAGGAGGGCCACGTCCCGTACGCCGCCCTGCTCCGCGAGCCGGTGCCGGAGCGGTTCGCCGAGGAACTGGACACCGCCCGCCCCGAGGACCCGCTGACCGTCGTCTACACCTCCGGCACCACCGGCGAGCCCAAGGGCGTCGTCCTCACCCACCGCGCGGTGATGTCCAACGCCCTGGCGCTGGACGCCGTGGTGGAGCTGCCCCCGCACGTCGAGCACATCTGCTACCTGCCGTTCGCGCACATCGCCGAGCGGATGCTGGGCATCTACCTGCCCTGCCACCGGGCCTCGCACGTGTATCTCTGCGCCGACCCGACGCGCGTCGGCGCAGTGGTGCGCAAGGTGCGCCCCGCACAGTTCTTCGGGGTGCCGAGGATCTGGGAGAAGCTCGCCGCCGCCGTGCGGGCCGTCCTGTCGCTGATGCCGGCCGAGCAGCGGACGGTCATCGACCGGGCCTTCGAGGTCGCCCGCGAGCACGTCGGGTACCGCGAGCGGGGCGAGACGCCGCCCGCCGAGCTCGAGGAACGCTACGTCCGTGCCCGCGAGGAGGTGCTGCTGCCCCTGCTGGCCGCGGGCGGTCTGGACCGGGTGACCTGGTCGGCCAGCGCGTCGGCGCCGATGTCGGTCGACGTGGTGAGGTTCTGGGCCGGTTTCGGCATCGTCATCATGGACGCCTGGGGGCTCACCGAGACCACCGGCGTGGCCACCAGCAACAGCCCGAGGACGGGCTTCCGGCTCGGCTCGGTGGGGCGTCCGGTGGAGTCCGTGGAGATCCGCGTCGCCGAGGACGGCGAGATCCTGGTGCGGGGCACGTCCGTCTTCTCCGGCTACCTCCAGCCGGACGGCTCGGTGCGGTCCGCCCTGGACGCCGACGGCTGGCTGGCCACCGGCGACATCGGCCGGATCGACGAGGACGGCTACCTCTGGCTCACCGACCGGAAGAAGGAGATGATCATCACCTCCACCGGCAAGAACGTCTCCCCGGCCCTGGTGGAGAACGCGCTCAAGGAACACCCGCTGATCGGCCAGGCGATGGTGCACGGCGACAACCGCTCCTACCTGGTCGCCCTGCTGGTGCTCGACGCGGAGGCCGCCCCCGCCTGGGCCGCGGCCCACGGCGTCGAGGCGGAGGGGGGAACGGCCGGGCTGGCGCGGCACCCCGCCGTCCGGGCGGAGGTGGACCGCGCGGTGGCCGCCGCCAACACCCGGCTCAACCGCACCGAGCAGGTCAAGCGGTACGAGCTGCTGGCCGAGGAGTGGGGTCCGGCGACCGGCGAGCTGACGCCGTCGCTGAAGATGCGGCGCCGGGTCATCCGGGACAAGTACGCCGACGCGTTGTCCGGGCTCTACCAGGGGTGACCCGGGCCGCGTTCCTTCCGCGCCCTCGCAGCACCTCCCGCGTACGGCACGGCGGCGGCCCCTCCCCGGGCGGGGGAGGGGCCGCCGCCGTGCCGAGGCCGTCTCAGAGACCGTAGGTCTTGCCGATGACGTCCCGCTGGATCTCGCTGGTGCCGCCGTAGACCGTGGAGACGACCGCGGCCCGCAGATGGCGCTCCATGTCGAACTCCGTGGTGTAGCCGTAGCCGCCCATCATCTGCATGCCTTCCAGGGCGGTCCGCTTGGCGATCTCGGTGGCCTTCAGCTTGGCCATGGACGCCTCGCGCGGGAACAGCCTGTCCGGCTGAGCGTCGCAGTCCAGGGCCACCTCGCGCACCAGCAGCCGGGTGCACTCGATCTCGGTGGCGAGGTCGGCGACCCGGTGCCGCAGCGCCTGGAAGGAACCGACGGGCCGCCCGAACTGCTCGCGTTCGCGGACGTAGGAGACGGCGTCGTCGAAGGCGCGGCGCGCCAGGCCCAGCATGTTCGCGGCCAGGAAGAGCCGCTCGTGGTTGAGGCCGGCCATCAACTGCCGCCAGCCGTCGTCCACCTGGCCGACGACGGCGTCCGCGGGCAGCCGCACGCCGGTGAGGAAGACGTCGTTGACCTCCCGGCCGCGCATGGTCCCGATGCCCCGTACCTCCACCCCCGGGGTGTCGGCGGGCAGGTGGAACATGGTCAGACCGCCGTGCTTGTCCTCGCCGGTGCGGGCCACCAGCAGAATGCTCTTCGCGCAGTGCGCGTTGGAGATCCAGGTCTTCTGCCCGTCGATCACCCAGGTGCCGTCCCGCTCCCGCCGGGCCCGGCAGCGCAGCGCGCCGACGTCCGACCCGGCCTCCGGCTCCGACATGGCGATGGACAGGACGTCGCCGCGCACCACCCCGGCCAGCACCTCGCGCCGCTGCCGCTCGGTGCCGAACCGCTCGTACGCCTTCGCCGTGATGACGGTGGTGACGAAGCCTCCGCACGGGACCATCCCGTACGAGGTCTCCTCCAGGAAGAGACAGGTGTCGGCCAGCCCGCCGCCGGAGCCTCCGTACTCCTCGGGCACGCACACCCCGAGCCAGCCCAGTTCGGCGAGCCGCCCGTACAGCTCGGGGTGGTGGGCCTCGCGGCCGCCCTCCGTCAGCGCGTCGCGCTGCTCTCGGGTACCGCACTCGCGCTTGGCGAAGTCGCGCACGGCCGCGGCGAAAGCGGCCTGTTCCTCGGTGAGTCGACTGCCCATCAGGTCCTCCGGGATCCGGGTGCCGGTCGGCGGCTCGGTCGGGTGCGGGCCGGCAGGTGAGTTACAAAAACATGATAGTTGTTTCAATGTCTCACGGGGAGTCGTTCGCCGGTATCGTGAGACGCACCATGAGAACTGACACGAACGACTCGTGGCTCGCCCGGGCCCTCGACCGGCCGGAGCCGGAGGACGACACGGCGCGGCGGATCCTCGACGCGGCACTGGAGCAGTTCACCCTGCTGGGGCTGCGCCGCTCCTCCGTGGACGACGTCGCCAAACGGGCCGGCGTCTCCCGGGTCACCGTCTACCGGCGCTTCCAGACCAAGGACAAGCTGGTCGAGGACACCCTGCTGCGCGAGCTCGCCCGGTTCTTCCAGCGGCTGGACTCGGCGGTCGCGGCGCTGCCGACCATGAAGGAGCGGGTCGTCGAGGGCTTCGTGGTCGCCCTGCGCCACACCCGCGCCCATCCGCTCTTCGGCGGCCTGCTGCGCCTCGAACCCGAGGTGGTGCTGCCCTACCTGACCGTGCAGGGCAGCTCCTCGCTCTCCGCCACCGTCGAGTACCTGACGGCCCATCTGCGCCGCGCGCAACAGGTCGAGGGCCGCCCCGAGGAGGACCCGCGTCCGGTCGCCGAGCTCATGGTGCGGGTCGCCGTGTCCTTCCTGCTCAACCCCGCCAGCTGCATCGAGATGGAGGACGAGGACCAGGCCCGGGCCTTCGCCCGCCGCTACCTGGCCCCGCTGCTGGACGCCTGACCGGCCGGACCGTCCGGCGGGGCGCCGCCCGGCCGTTCAGCGGCGCCGGTGCAGCGCCCGGGCCAGCCGCACCGCGCGCTCCCGCGTGGCGGCCGGAACCGCGAAGGAGGTCAGCGCGATCGGCGGGGTGAACCGCTGCACCGTCACCGACTGCACGGAGGTGAAGGCACGCAGCCCTTCCGCGCCGTGGATCCGCCCGAAGCCGGAGTCCTGCGAACCGCCGAACGGCAGCGCCGGCACCGCCGCGAAACCCAGCACCGAGTTCACCGACACCGCCCCCGCGCGCAGCCGCGCCGCGATCGCCGCGCCGGCGCGCCCGTCGCGGCAGAACACCGCGGCCCCCAGGGCGTAGCGCGAGGCGTTGGCCCGCTCCACCGCCTCGTCCACGTCGGCCACCGGATTGATCGCCACGACCGGCCCGAAGGTCTCCTCCGTCATCGCCGCCGCGTCCTCCGGTACGCCGGTCAGCACGACCGGCGCGACATAGGGAGCGCGCACCGACCCGGGCCCGCCCAGCAGGGCCCGCGCACCCGCCGAGACCGCACCGCTCACGTGCCGTTCGACGACGGCGACCTGGTCCGGCAGCGTCATCGGGCCGTAGGGGGCGTCCGCCCCGGCACCGGGGCGCAGCGCCGCCGCCCGCTCGACCACCCGTTCGCACAGCTCCGCGTGGATCCCGCGCACCGCGTAGACGCGCTCCACGCCGGCGCAGGTCTGCCCCGCGTTGCCCATCGCGCCCCACACGATCGCGTCGGCGGCCGCGTCCAGGTCCGCGTCCGCGGTGACGATCACCGCGTCCTTCCCGCCGCACTCGGCGAGGAACGGCGTCAGCGTCCCGGCGCACACCGCCATCACCTCGCGGGCCGTCCCCGGCGAACCGGTGAACGCCAGCTTGTCGACCCCGGACCGGGCCAGGGCGTCCCCGCTGGACGCCGCGCCGGTGACGGTGGTGAGCAGCCCGGCGTGCCCGGGCACGGCGGCGTCGAAGAGCCCGGCCAGCAGGACCCCGGTGCCCGGGGTCAGCTCGGACGGCTTGAAGACCACGGCGTTCCCCGCGGCCAGGGCGTAACCGATGGAGCCCATCGGGGTGTAGAGGGGGTAGTTCCAGGGGCCGATCACGCCGACCACGCCCAGCGGCCGGTGCACCAGCGAGGCCCGCTGGTGGACGGTGAACAGTCCGGTGCCCACCCTCCGCCGGCGCAGCACGCGCCCGGCGTTGCGGGCGGCCCAGCCCAGGTGCTCCAGCGTGAGCACGACCTCCAGCGCGGCGTCACCGGCCGGCTTGCCGGTCTCCTCGGCGACGGTGCGGGCCACGGAGTCCAAGTCGGTGGCGAGGGCCTTCTTCCACCGCAGCAGATGGTCACGGCGCCGGGACGCGGACAGCGCCGCCCAGCCGGCCTGGACGGTCCGCGCCCGGGCCACGGCGCGGGAGACCTCCTCCGGCCCGTGCACCGGGTGTTCGGCGATCGGCTTGCCGGTCGCGGGGGAGTACGTGGTGAAGGTCGCGGCGCGTGGTGCGGCGGCGGGGGTGGTGTCGGTCATGGGGCCTCCTGACGGGGAGCATCGGGGACGGGCGACTGCGCCGGACCGGAGGCCCCTTCCGGCGGCGTCCCGTCCTGGAGCGGCGCAGGCGGACGGGAGTGCGCCCAGTGCGGACCCAGGTCGTCCAGGGTCCAGCCGAAGGGGTAGGTGCGCGCCTCGGGCCTGCGCGGGAGCCACTCGGGCCGCCCGGGCAGCAGGCGGATCAGCGCGGCCCGGACGCGGAACGCGCGGTGGACGGCGGCCCGCAGCAGGCGCGGCTGCGGGCGGAAGCCGAGCGCCTCCAGCAGCGGCTCGTCCAGGACGGCGAGCACGACCCGGGAGGCCAGCCGCCGCGCCGGGGCCGGGTACCAGGAGGCCATGATCCGCAAGGTGGCCGCCGCGACCCTGCGGTTGGCGGGGTCGTAGGCGAACATCTCCCGCTCGTAGTCGTCGTGGAGCCGCTCGAACGCGGCGTAGGTGCCGGGTACGCCGGAGATGCCCATCATCTCGCCCATCCGCCGGCCCACCAGCGCCAGGCTCTCGGCCTCCTGCTCGGACAGGCGCCGCCAGCCGAACCGGTCGATCCACCGCTTCGGCCCCACCACCGTGGTGGCCAGGACGTAGAGGAAGTCCTCGTTGGGGATCCGGTAACGGCCGTGGATGCGGTTCAGGTGCCGGGCGGCCGCCCGGCCGTGCTCCGAGTCCGTCCCCTCGCGGACCATCTCGTACATGAGCAGCACCGTGTCGTCGTACCGCTTCTGACCGGCACGTTCGAACTCCTGGGTGCGGTCCAGGAGCCGGGAGACGCGCGGGACGCCGTAGTCGCGCAGGAACGCGGTCGACGTCCCGTGGAGATAGTCGCGGGGGAACTCGTAGTGGGTGATCCACCGGTAGATCTGCTCGAAGTCCCGCTGCGGGTCCATCTGCCGGATGAGGCGGAGCCGGCGGTAGCGGTCCATGGGTGATTCCCTCCTGTCCGAATCGCGGCCATCGGCTCACGGTGCGGGTGGCCATGCGGCAGAGGTGGACGGTCTCCGCGTCGCCCCGTACCTGGCCGGCGGGTACGCCGTCGGAGCCCGGGCGGATGCGCGGAGCGCTGACGCCCGGGTCGGGAGGGCGATGCCGCCTACTGCGCCGGGTTCCATGGGCAGCACCCCGGTGAGTCGAAGATACTGAAACTATTGACTTGTTTCATCGGGCGTCAATACTCCGGACGCGACGGAGGCGCGGAGGCGCCCGAAGTCGCCACCCCCGGCTTTTGTACGCGCCTCAACTTCCCCGCGAGCAGAAGCAGTTGATTGCCCGGGGAGGGGGTGGAGGCACGCGCTTTCGCCGCAGCCACCCGCGCGGGCCGTGCCCCGTTCGGTGACCGGCGGTCATGGGCTTCAGCCCTGTGCGTGGGGCCCTGCGCGGCCGACGCCCACGGCCACGCCGTACGCCTGGAACCGCACGGCACGAAGGACGGCACCGCCGTGGCCCTGGAGGACCGGCCGCCGCTGTGCTCCGTCGAGGCCGGCCGGATCGCCGGCGCGTGCACGCTGTCGCTGCGCAGGCGCCGGCCCGTACGACTCGGCGAGGCGCGCACGTGACGACGAACGGCCCCTGCGCACCGGTGTCCCGGGACGGAAGCCGGATGCCCGGCCGGGGTGCGGAGCGGCTCGTCGGCCGTGTCGACTTCCTCCACGTGGATCCCGTTCGGCGGCGGCCACACCCGCTGCCCCGGCGACCGCATCGCGCTCGTGGAGCTGAAGGCCACCCTGACCGAGATCCTGACGACGTGCGACGTGCGACGTCGAACGCGCCGACGCCGAGCCGGAGTCCGCGCACAGCCGCACGGTCGTCAACATTCCGAGGAACGGTGCCCGCATGGTGTTCCGCCCGCGCAGGGTGAAAGCCGGGACGGCCGCGGCCTGAGGCGGGCCTGTCGCGCGGCAGGACACCGGCTGCGGGGGCCGGCGGGCGACTCCCCCGCAGCCGGCGGACACCCCCTGGATAGGTTGGTGCCGTCGCATGCGCCTGCGGGCGGTGCCACGCGCCGGTGCGGGACCGTTCCACGAGACATGGAGACCGAATGAGGCTGCCGAACACGGCGTTCACCGAACGGCCGTGGAGGATCCACGAGTTCATCAAGGACTTCGAGGTCGAGGACGTATGGGACCTGGACACCCCGGGAGGACCCGACGATCTGGCCCTCCTGGTCAAGCAGTTCAGCGGCGACGGCTCCGAGTTCAATCCGTCGCGGATGTACAAGCTGCTGTTCGCGATCCGCTGGAGACTCGGAGCCATCCTCAAGTGGGACGAAGCGGAACACGGCGTCGGCCCGCGCAATCCCTCCCTGCGCGACCGGCTGCCGGACGACCTGCGTGAGGGCCCGCGCGGCCCGGACCTGAGGACGGTGCCGATGAAGTCGGTCTACCAGACCTCCGACGAATGGGCGACCGAGGTCGTCAACAAGACGGTGCACGCGGTGATGCACATCGGCTGGGTGGACGACGGGAACGGCGGGCACCACGCGCAGATGGCCGTACTGGTCAAGAAGAAGGGCCTGCTGGGGAAGGTCTACATGCCCCTGATCCTCCCCTTCCGGCGCATCTTCGTGACGCCGAACCTGGTCAAGACGATCGGCCACCACTGGAACGCACGAACGGCCGGATGACGTCCGGCACGGCCCCGCCGGACCCCGGCACGGCCCCGCGTCCCCCGAGAACCGGCCCGGCCGGGTGCTCCGGGTGCGTCGCCGCCGCGCTCTCCGGCTGGTGATCGCGAATCCGGAGCCCCACCGTGCTCGACCGAGTGCCGGTCGACCGAGCCGGGGAGGAGGAACGTGCGCTGTGGGGCGCGTCGGTCCAGGAACTGCGAGGGTGCTCCCGTGGTGGAGCCGAGGCCGACGTGGTCCTTCCCGACTTCCCGGCGGCACCGTGCGCACCGTCATCGGCGGCGCGCACACGTTCCGCACGGCGCCGTGAGCGGGCGCGCACCGCCGCCGCACGGCGGACGGGCGCGGAGCACGGCCGCGGCCGGGTGACCGGACGCCATCGGACACGGCCGTACCGCGACGTCCGGCTCCGGGGGACCGCTCGCAATGTTTCGCAAGTAACCGCACTGACTCGGGTGTTGACCCTGTCGATCAGCCGTTGCCAGACTCGGACGACCGGTCGATGAATCGATTCAATCCCGTAGAGCCTCTCGTCCTGCGAGCAAAGGAGCACCCGTATGGGCAGGGAATCCGCCGTTCCCGGCACTCGACACACCAGACGCGCCGCAGTCACCGCGACCGGCCGTCCCGCTTCCGGCCGGTCGCCGTCTGCCTCGCCGTCCTGTCCCTCGCCGCCACCGCGTTCACCGGTCCCGCCTCCGCCTCCGGCGACCACCGGCCCGACCGCCCGCTGCGCCAGATGGAGAACCTCGACCGGGCGCCGGTCGCCGTGCGGACCGAGGACGGGGTCTTCGTCGGCTGGCGGATGCTCGGCCTGGACCCGGAGGACGTCGCCTTCCACGTCTACCGGGACGGCCGCCGCATCACCCGCACCCCGGTCCGCGGCGCGACCAGCCTCACCGACCCGCGCGGCACCGCCGACTCGGTCTACCGGGTCGAGGTCCTGCGCGGCAGCCGGGTCACCGAGCGCACCGACAGGTTCGGCGTCTGGTCCCGGCAGTACCGGGAGATCCCGGTCAACCGGCCCGCCGGCGGCGTCACCCCGACCGGGGAGTCGTACACCTACCACCTCAACGACGCGAGCGTCGGCGACCTCGACGGCGACGGCCGGTACGAGATCGTCCAGAAGTGGGACCCGAGCAACTCCAAGGACAACTCCCGCAGCGGCTACACCGGCAACGTCTACCTCGACGCCTACACCCTGGACGGCGAGCAGCTGTGGCGCATCGACCTCGGCCGCAACATCCGCGCCGGGGCGCACTACACCCAGCTGATGGTCTACGACCTCGACGGCGACGGCCGCTCCGAGGTGACGGTGAAGACGGCCGACGGCACGGTGGACGGCACTGGCACCGTGATCGGCGACCCGGCGGCCGACCACCGCAACAGCAGCGGCTACGTGCTGACCGGTCCCGAGTACCTGACGGTCTTCGACGGGAGGACCGGCGCGGCCGTCGACACCGTGGACTACGTCCCGGGGCGGGGTGACACCTGTGCCTGGGGCGACTGCTACGGCAACCGCGCCGACCGCTTCCTGGCCGGTGTCGCCCACCTGGACGGCGAACGCCCCTCGGTCGTCTTCGCCCGCGGCTACTACACCCGCTCCACCCTGACCGCCTTCGACTTCGACGGTGAGAAGCTCAAGCAGCGCTGGGCGTTCGACTCCGACGACCTGGGCGCCGAGTACAAGGGCCAGGGCAACCACAACCTGGCGGTCGCGGACGTGGACGGCGACGCGAAGGACGAGATCGTCTACGGCTCGCTCACCGTGGACGACGACGGATCACCGCTGTACAACACCGAGCTGGGCCACGGCGACTCCCTGCACGTCTCCGACTTCGACCCGGGCCGCCCCGGCCAGGAGGTCTTCGCCGCCCACGAGTCGATGGCGGCCTCCGGCAACCGCGGGGCGACGTTCCGGGACGCGGCCACCGGCGAGATCCTCTACGACATGCCCGCGACCAGGGACATCGGACGCGCGGCGGCCGGCGACATCGACCCCGCCCACCCCGGCGCGGAGGCCTGGGCGGTCACCGCGACCGGCGCCTGGAACTCACGCGAGGGCGAACTGAGGGCGGCCGACGGCACGCTGCTCGGCACGTCCATCCCGTCGGCCAACCACATGATCTGGTGGGACGGCGACCCCCTGCGCGAGATCCTCGACCACGACTTCGACGAGTCGACCGACCCGGCGGGCCGGCCGTACGTCGCCAAGTGGGACGGGGAGACCGGCACCCAGAACACCGTCTTCCAGCCCGAGGGCGTCCACACCAACAACTGGACCAAGGGAAACCCCGTACTCCAGGCCGACCTGTACGGCGACTGGCGCGAGGAAGTCGTCTACCGCGCCCAGGACGAGTCGGCGCTCCGGCTCTACACCACGACCGCCGAGACGGACCTGCGGCTGCGCACCCTGATGCACGATCCGCAGTACCGCCTCGGGGTGGCCTGGCAGAACACGGCGTACAACCAGCCGCCGTGGACCGGCTACTTCATCGGCGAGGACATGAAGCGGCCGGCCCGGCCGGCCATCCGCTACACCCGGTGACCAGCACGCGCCACGCGTCGTGACACACGGCTGAACGCCCGTCCGGCGGCCGCACTCCCGGCCGCCGGACGGGCAAAGAAGGCGGCGCGTCCGCGTCGACCGGCGGCCACTTCGGGTACCCCCCACCCTCAGCACGAAGGAGTCACTGATGGAGCGAACCACTCCCGCGCCGGCCGGATCACCCGGCCGGCCCCGACGCAGGGCGTCACTCGCCGCGCTGGCCGCCGCGGCATGCGCGGCGGCCGGGCTCCTGGCGCCCCCCGCCTCGGCCGCGGCGGACGACGGAATCACGGTTTACCTCGCCGGTGACTCCACGGTGCAGAGCTACGACCCGTACTACGTCCCCCAGGCGGGCTGGGGCCAGGTGATCGACCGCTACCTGCCCGACGACGTGACGGTGGAGAACCACGCCATCGGCGGCCGCAGTTCACGCACCTTCGTCGAGCAGGGACGGCTCGACGCGATCCTGAACGAGATCGAGCCGGGCGACTACCTCTTCGTCCAGTTCGGCCACAACGACGCCTCCGTCGGCATCCCCGAGCGCTACACCTCTCCCGAGGACTACAAGGAGTTCCTCCGCACCGACTACATCGCCGGCGCGCGGGAACGAGGCGCCGTTCCGGTCGTCGTCACGCCCGTCTCGCGACGCTCCTACAACAGCACGACGGGCGAGTTCAACGTCTCCTTCCCCGAGTACGTCGAGGCGGCGAAGGAGGTGGCCGCCGAGGAGCACGTACCGCTGGTCGACCTCTCGGCCTCCAGCCGCGCCTACCTCGACACGATCGGCCCGGAGGAGGCGAAGTCCGTCTTCCTGCACGTCCCGGCCGGTGTGTACCCGAACCGCCCCAACGGCACGGCGGACGACACCCACTTCCAGGAGTACGGCGCGATCCAGATGGCCCGGCTGGTCGCCCAGGACGTCTCCGGGCTGGACACGCCGCTGGCCCGGCACGTGGTCAACGCCCTCCCGCCCACCGGGGTCCCGAAGAAGCCGACCGCCCTGAAGGCGCGGACCGTGACCAACGAGGGGACACGGCTGACCTGGAAGGCGGTCCGGGGTGCCGACATCTACCGGATCCACAAGAGGGAGAAGCACACCGAGGGCGCCGGGTTCACCCTGGCGACGACCTCCACCGTCCCCCTGGCCGACCTGTCCGGTCTGCGGGAGGGAACCGCGTACGAGCTGCGGGTGACCGCCGTCAACGGCGCGGGCGAGTCGGCACCCTCGCGCAAGCTGCGGATCACCACCCGGGTGCCCGACCGGCGATACGACTTCGGCCCGGCCGGCAGCCCGGTCCAGGAGGGATTCACCGAGGTCACCCCGGAGACGCTCCACACCGCCGAACGCGGCTACGGCTTCACCGACACCACCGGCATGATCGGCCGCGACCGCGGCAGCGCCCTGGACGCCCTGCAACGGGACTTCGTGGCCCTGTTCGACGGGCAGTACGAGTTCTCCGCGGACGTTCCCGACGGCGTGTACGCGGTCACCGCCCACGTCGGCGATCTGCTCGGCTCGGCGCGGACGAACCTCTCCATCGAGGGCCAGGACCGCGGCGGACTCGCCGGCAGCCGTTCCGTGGTCAAGCACACCTTCACCGACGTCGTGGTGAACGACGGGCGGCTCGGCGTCGTGGTCTCCGGCCAGACGGCCCACCTCAACGGCCTGGAACTCACGAGGACCGGCGACCTGCCCTAGCCGTCGGGCTGTGCGAGGCCCGGCTCGTCGACGGTCACCGGCAGACCGGCGGCGGGGGACCGGTCGGCGGCGATGCCGACCGCGACCGCGTGCAGGCCGTCGCGGTGGTCGACGGCCCGGCCGAGGGTGCGAGCACGGCTTCGCCGAGGCCGTCGGCGGCACGCTCGACGCCGAGGACACACCCGGCGGCGGTCTGACCATGGTGCTCGCCGTACGGACGGCACCGCAGCGGCGGGCGGAGCAGCCGGACCCGTCGGCGGCCACGCCCTGACACGCCGAACCGGCCCGGCGTCCGTCTTCCAGGGCCGTCCCCTTCGTCACTCGCGACCTCACCGTCGGCCTTGCCGGTGTCAGCCGGGCCGGCGGACCATCGCTTCATGGCCGCCCGCGCTTATGTGATGACCCATCAGGTGGGTCAACGCGCGGTCGGCATCAGTCCGAGGCGATCGTCCGCCGAGCCCGCCGCACCGCCTCCCCTCGGAGCCGGTCCCGTCGTGCCGTCAGCGCCGCAGGGTCAGCAGACCCGGACGGTAGGGCAGGAGGCCGTAGTCGCCGCCGGAGTTGGGGCTGCGTCCCTGGTAGAGCAACTGCAGGTTGCAGGGATCGACGGTCATGGTCTGATCGGGGCTGGTGCGGATCAGTTCGCCGTGACTGATGTCGTTGGTCCAGGTGGCGCCGCTGTTGGCCTTGCCGGCGAAGGGATTGCTCTCGGTCGCGGCCTGGGGTGTCCAGGAGCCGTTCAGACCGGTGGCCGTGAACGAGCGGAAGTAGCGGCCCTGCGAGCCGATGGCCTCGACGATCATGAGGTAGCGGTTCTGGCCCTGCAGCTTGTAGACCTGCGGGGCTTCGAACAGGTTGTTCGTCGTATCGCTCATGACCACTGTCGAGGTCGAGCCGAAGCTGCCCGGGAAGTTCCCGATCGGCATACTGGCCCGGTAGATCTTGCCGTTGTCGCCGGCGAAGAACAGGTACATGTTCGTGCCGTCACCGATGAGCGTCTGGTCGATGGGTCCCGTTCCGGAGCCGGAGATGCTTCCGGAGAAGAGCACCTGCTCGGACGACCAGCCGTTCGGGTTGGTGGGGTCGCTCGACGTCCGGTAGGAGAAGGCGGTCCCGCCCCACTGGTAGGCGAGCACCCAGATGTTCTTCGGCGCGAAGTAGAAGAGCGTGGGTGCGACCGTCGAGCTGGACATCGCGTTCTGGCCGGCCGAGGCCATCTCCGACCAGTTGGTGAACAGGCCGAAGTTCATCGAACCCCACCTCGTCCCCGTGTCGTGCGTGGTCGCGTAGACGAGTTGCCTGCCGTTGTAGGGGGCGACGGTGAAGTCCTTGAGCGAGACCCATCCCTGCTTGGGCTGCGCCAGCGCACCCGTCGACGTCCAGCGGTAGGCCGACGGGAGCTCGCACGAGCCGGGGGTGTCGGCGCCGACCTTGACGAGCCGCCACTGCTGGTTGGTGCCGCCCCAGTCGTCGTACTGGACGATGTTGGCGTTGTCGGCGGTGGAGCCGCCCTGTACTTCGAGGGCCTTGCCGCTGTGGCGCGAGATGAGCCTCACGTGGCCGTCCGAGCTGTCGGCCAGCCGCCACTGCTGGTTGGTGGCGTTCAGGTCGGTCCACTGGACGATCGAGCCGCCGTTCGCGGTGGACCAGTTGTGGACGTCCAGCACCTTGCCCGAGTGGCGGGACTTGAGGCGGTAGTAGCCGTCTCCGGAATCGACGAACTGCCACTGCTGCTGGCTCTGGTCGTTCCTGGTCCACTGGGTGATGCGGGCGCCGTCGTCGGTCGCCAGGTTGTAGACGTCCAGGGCCTTGCCGCTGTTGCGGTTGACCAGCACGTACGAGGCGTTGGGGTCGACGGTCGCGGCCTCGGCGGGCTGGGCACCGAGGAAGGTGGCCAGCAGCAGCAAGGGCGCGAGGACGCCGAGTAAGCGTCTTGGGTGGACCGGGAATGGGGAGCGTAACCGCATCAGAGGGCCTCCTTGGGAGGGGGCGGGGTGAGGTCCCGCCGATGAACCACGGAGCGGCAACCGCGCCGGGACCCGGGGGACGAAAGTTTCGAGGTGATCTCGGTTCTGTGACGCCACAAGCTAGGAAAGAGGGGCCCTCCGGTCAAGGTCTGCCGCCGATGTATCCGCAAGCGTTTCCTCCCTCCGGGCGCGGCGAGCCCGTGCGTCGACCGGAAAACCCCAGGTGGTTCGCGATATGGCTCGCCGGTCCAGGGATTCACCCACCTTGACCGGGTGTCGAAAGTTTCGAAGTGCAAGTAGAAACTTTTCCTCCGCAAGGGTTGACGAGTCACCGTCAAGCCCTCAATCATCCTGTCTGGTAAACCGACCGTAGGACGAGATTTCGAACCATGCTGGTCCCGGGCAGACTGTGCCGCACCGCAGAGCCGCGCACAGTTGCACGACGGATCCGCGCACCAAAGCACCTGCGCCACCCCGTTTTCCGTCCCGGTGAGGCTCGCACCGACGCGTCCCGACCCTCCGCGCAGCCGGAGAGGCGTGCGACGCCGCGTGCCGGCCTCCCGGCTGAGCCGCGATGGAGTGCCCCCGTGTCCGTGCCGAAGGACCGTTGCCGCCCGGCGTACGTCACTCGGCGGCCGACCGGGCCCGTCCGTGCCGGTTGAGATCCTCCCGGGTCCCATGACCGCGGTGTCCGGTGATCCCGTCATCCCTACTTTGGAGGCACAGCAATGGGCTCGTACGCCCTTCCCAGACCCGTTGTCCGGCGGAAGATCCGCGTTCTGCTGCTGGCGCTGGTCGCCGGCGTCCTCGGTGTGGTCGCCGCACTGGTCGCGCCACCGTCCGCTCAGGCCGCCGAGAGCACGCTCGGCGCCGCGGCGGCGCAGAGCGGCCGCTACTTCGGCGTCGCCATCGCCTCGGGCAGGCTGGGCGACTCGACGTACGCGTCGATCGCGAACCGTGAGTTCAACTCGGTGACGGCCGAGAACGAGATGAAGATCGACGCCACCGAACCGCAGCGGGGCCAGTTCAACTTCAGCGCCGCCGACCGGGTCTACAACTGGGCGGTGCAGAACGGCAAGGAGGTGCGCGGTCACACCCTGGCCTGGCACTCCCAGCAGCCCGGCTGGATGCAGAGCCTCAGCGGCAGCCAGCTGCGCCAGGCGATGATCAGCCACATCAACGGCGTGATGGCCCACTACAAGGGCAAGATCGCCCAGTGGGATGTCGTGAACGAGGCCTTCGCCGACGGAAGTTCGGGGGCCCGGCGCGATTCCAACCTGCAGCGCACCGGAAACGACTGGATCGAGGTCGCCTTCCGCACCGCGCGCGCCGCCGACCCGTCCGCCAAGCTCTGCTACAACGACTACAACGTCGAGAACTGGACCTGGGCCAAGACCCAGGCCATGTACAACATGGTGCGGGACTTCAAGCAGCGCGGCGTGCCGATCGACTGCGTCGGCTTCCAGGCGCACTTCAACAGCGGCAGCCCCTACAACAGCAACTTCCGCACCACCCTGCAGAACTTCGCCGCCCTCGGCGTCGACGTGGCCGTCACCGAACTCGACATCCAGGGCGCCTCGTCCACGACCTACGCCAACGTGGTCAACGACTGCCTGGCCGTCTCCCGCTGCCTCGGCGTCACCGTCTGGGGCGTGCGCGACAGCGACTCCTGGCGATCGGGGGACACGCCGCTGCTGTTCAACAACGACGGCAGCAAGAAGCCCGCGTACACCGCCGTCCTCAACGCGCTCAACGGCGGCGGCACCTCGGAACCCCCTGCGGACGGCGACACGATCAAGGGCGTCGGTTCGGGCCGCTGCCTGGACGTGCCCAACGCCAGCACCACCGACGGCACCCAGCTCCAGCTGTGGGACTGCCACAGCAACAGCAACCAGCAGTGGGCGTACACCGACGCCGGTGAGCTCAGGGTCTACGGCGACAAGTGCCTGGACGCCGCCGGCACCGGCAACGGCGCCAAGGTCCAGATCTACAGCTGCTGGGGCGGCGACAACCAGAAGTGGCGCCTCAACACCGACGGATCCATCGTCGGCGTCCAGTCCGGCCTCTGCCTCGACGCCGTCGGAAGCGGCACCGCCAACGGCACCCTGATCCAGCTCTACTCCTGCTCGAACGGCAACAACCAACGCTGGACCCGCGCCTGACAAGGCCTGCACGAGGACATCGCTGATGATCGCGAGGGTCGTCGCCGTGGTGGCGGCGGCCCTCGCGATCGGCACGGCCCGGTGGGGGCGTCACGACGGTCCGGCCCCGGGCCCTTGTCCGTGCGGTGCCGCTGGCGGACGGGGCGTCCTGTCCGGTCGCTCACGGTCGGGGGTTCGTGCGGTGCCACCGAGGACGGGCGTCGCTGCCGCGGCGTCCTGCGACAGAGGCACAACGGGGGCACACGCGCTGGACGCGGTCCGCCGCGCCTCCGGATTCGGGGAAGACGTCCTGCCAGACCACATGCGGAAAGCGGACCAGTTCCGAGCGACTCAGGGACAACCCGCAAACGGTCTGGTTCAGGCCCGGCTCCCAGGCGTGCACCTCGCCCGCGGGCAGCCGGCGGCGGCCCTCCTCCTGATCCGTCCACCGTCCGCTGGCGGCTACGGCGTACTGCTTCACGCGCGTCATGATGTTCCCTCCTGGCCGTCCGTAGTACCCGCACTGCCGGGCATCACGCTGAACGCACGCCGCCCACGGGTGCCGGCCGGGGCGGTGCGACACGCGCACGGCCGCGGTGCGGAGGGAGGCGTCCGCCGCAGACGGTTTCCACCGCCGGTCGGGGCACTCGCCGCCCGCGCCCGTGTATCGGCCCACCGCCGGAGGTCGACAGGCGATCGACGAAGCCCGCGTCAGGGAACTCCGTGACGCCGGGAACGAGGGCGCCGCGCTCGTGCTGCTGGAAGGCAGGGCTCGTGCGGCCGACGATCCCCCGGGCGGGGAGGGGGCACGGGGGAGCACTGGTGGTGATCGGCAAGCGGGAACTGCCGAACCGGCTGGGCGCGGCGCCGACCGGCCGTGACCTGCGCGACCTCGTGCAGGTCCGTACCGGCATGGCCGGCGGACCGGGCGTCTGAAAGGCTTCCTGACGACTGCCGGGGACCGGGATGACGTCCCCGGGACGAGCGACCGGGCGAGGGGAAACGCTTCGAGAACGGGGCGGCTTCACGGGTCTTGCGGGGAGGTCCGACAGCCACCGGGTCCCCGCCGCGCCGTCACCACCGGGTCCGTCCTGGAGACCGCCAAGGGAACGGTCGCCGAGGAGTCCTCCACGCCGGGTGCCCACGCCCAGCGGCACCGGGTCCGCTCGGCCGGCACCGCCCAGGGCCCCGTCGTCACCGACCTGCCGGGACAGCGCGGCCGGGACGGCGGCAGTCCCCGTCCCGGCCGCGCTGTCCCGGCGAGCCCCTCGGTCTTGTGATGGCCGGTGGCCGGCCCGCGCCGGCCCGCGCCGGCACGCGGTCGTTCCCGTGCGGACGGGCCGGGTCAGCTCCCGCCCCGGCGGGCCGCCGTGCGGATCGCCAGTTCGGCCCGCGCCAGACCGTCGATCAAGGCCGGCCCCTCGAGCCCCGGTACACACACCACCTCGCCGGTGTCCAGCGCGGCCAGTGACGCGTCGACGACCTGGTCCACGGGCATGCCGCCCTCCTCGTGCACGGACTGGTCCCGTCCCGGCACGGGCTTGTCACCACGCGACCGATGGAACTCGGTGGCGGTCAGCCCGGGGCACAGCACCTGGATCCGCAGCGGCGTGCCGGCCAGTTCGGCGGCGAGCGTACGGGTGAAGGTGACCACGTAGCCCTTGGTGCCGCCGTACACCGCGCGTTCGGGCAGCGGATGCGGCGGCAGCGCGCCCGCGAAGGCCAGCTGTGAGGCCACGTTGACCAGGGTTCCGCGCCCGCGTTCCAGCATGGCCGGGACCGCGGCCCGCGTGAGTGCGGTGACGGCGAGGACGTTGATGTCGAGGATCTTCGTCATGAGTTCCGGTTCGAGTTCCGCGAACGGACCGTAACCGTTGATCCCCGCGTTGTTGAGGAGGAACCCGATGTCGTCGCCCGCCGCACGCCGCGCCACCCGTGCCAGGTCGTCGGGCTCGGACAGATCGGCCGCGAGGGTCTCCACCACGGTGCTCGTCACCTCGCGCAACCGCTGCGCGAGGTCGTCGAGCCGCTGTGCCCTCCTGGCCACGAGGACGGTGTCCCACCCGTGGGAGGCCAGCCGTCCGGCGTAGGCCGCGCCGATGCCGGAGGAGGCTCCCGTCACCAGGGCCGTGCCACGTCGTGTACTCACTGGTACGCCGCCTTCCGTGCCGACGGTGCGCGAATGCCGTGACCGGTGGCAGGCACCCCGGGTGAGAGCCCCGTACGTGAAGGAGACCGAGAGTCACGCATGGGCACCCGCCGCACCGGGTGCCGGGACACGGCACCCGGAGGAAACTCCTGACGAGCAAGGTCGTCCTCGTCACCGGTGCCGGACACGGACACGCCCGCGAGCGACCCCGGTGCCCGCTGCGCACCGGTTCCCCGGACACGGGGACCCACGGTCTCCCGCGGGTGGGAAACGGACCGGTGCGCAGCGGGGACCTGACCGGAAAGACGTACGCGACTACGCGCTGTCCGTGAGGGCCTCGTAACCGTGCGAACGGGCACAGTGGGCGCAGCAGAAGAACTTCCCGTCGGCCTGGTGCCCGTGCCCGAGGACCTTGCACCGGCAGTTGTCACAGATCGGCGCCAGCTTGTGGGCCGCACACTCCAGGCTGTCGAACGTGTGTACCGCTCCGCCGAACGTGTGCACCTCAAAGGACAAGGCGTAGTCGTTCCCGCATACCTCGCAGACCGCCATGATGTCCTCCCTTCCGAGCGGCGACCGGGTACCGCGCCGTGCCCGTTGCATGCGGACCACTCGCCGTGCCCCTGCGGCGGGGGCTTCGTCGGCTGCCTTGGACGTGGAGGGGACGGACGACCGGATGTGTCCCGGGCAGTCCTCGTGGCGGCTCTGGCCGGATACCGCCTCGGTGGTTCGCCGTCCCCTCGGCCAGACTTGTCACCTGACGCCACATGCGCACCGTCACCGCGGTGCTCCGTGCACGGGAGGCCCCTGATGCTGTCGGACGCGAGGCCGGACGGAGACGGGGCAGCGGCATCGCCCGGACGGCGACGGCCTCCCGGCGACCGCGTCGCGCTCCGCGGCGACCTGCGGTCCGCCCTGCCCGACGCCGCCGCGGCGGTGGTGGTCACGGCGCTCGTCTTCGCGTTCCTGTACGCGCGCATGGAATCGGGTGCTTCGGACACCGTCGCGGTCATGCCGTTCATGGACGACCCCGGCACCTACTGGATGTACTTGCTCAGCCAGGCGTTCGGGTGGTCGGGGCTGCTGTGGGCCTGGGGCACGGTCATGCTCGGCCTGCTGCTGTCGGGGCCGCGCCCCGCCCGGCTGCCGGTCTCCCGGCAGGTACTGGAGCGCTGGCACCGCACCACGAGCCTGACGACGACGGCGCTGATGTCCGCGCACGCGCTGATGTTCGCCGCGGAACTCGTGCGCTACGAGACGCAGGTGGCGTGGGCGAAACGGCTGTGGGTGGCCTTCGCGGACACCTTCGTGCCGGGCTGGTACGACTCCGGAACCGGAAGGATCGCCATCCCGCTCGGGCAGGGCGCCCTCTACCTGGCGGTTCCGCTGGGGCTGCTGTTCTACGTCCGGCACCGCATCGGAGCGAACACCTGGCGACGGCTGCACCGCTTCGTGATCGTCGTGTACGTGCTGAGCGTGTGGCACACCCTGCTGTACGGAACCAACGTCTGGTACGGAGAGTGGCCGCGCACCGTGCTGTGGCTGCTGCAACTGCCGGTCGCCGCACTGCTGTTGCTGCGTCTGCTGAGACCCGCCAGGCGGGCCGAACGGCTGGGCCCGCCGAAGGGAGGCGTGGGCGCGGCCCGTCCGGCCTGGTGGGCGCGCACGGCCGGACGGGTCGCCGCCGGAGCCGTCCTCGTCGCGCTGGTCATCGTGGTGGTGTCCGGCCGTGACGGCGGACGGGACCGTCCGACCCATCCGCCCGCGACGGCCCCGCACGCCCAGGAGACGGACTGACGGCCGGAACGGGGCGGGCGGGGCGGTGTCCCGGGAGGGGACGACGGCCGGCGACAGGACGACGGCGGACGAGGAGGCCGGCGTGGACCCGGCGCGGCCCCGCCACCGTGATCGGCGAGCGATTCCCGGCGGGCCACTGCCCGGCCCGTCCGGCTCGGGGAGAGGAAGCGTGGCGGCACACGCTAAGCTGCAAGCGCCTCGCGGGGGAAGTCCGGTCGAAGTCCGGCGCTGACCCGCAACGGTAGGCGGAGTCCCGTACGGGGTTCCGTGAGCCCGATTACCCGCGGTGGTGAAGCTCCTGTCGATCGCCGTGGACTGCGAGAGGGCGCTGCGTACGGCGCCCGGCGCCCGGAGCCGCTCCTTCGATCACGTAGGTGCACGGCCCGAGGCGAAAGCGATCCGCCTGTGGCCACGCTCCGCGACCGCACACCCGCCGTACCGCACCGCACCACGAGCGGCGGGCCCCCACCACCCCGGCGCGTCCCGTTGCCCCTGCTCGTGACCGGCCTGTGCGTCGCCCTCCCCGTCTCCCTGGCCTGCGGGGCGGGCATCGGGGCGTCGGGACTCTCGTGGGGCGAGGCCCTGCACCACCTCTGGGCGGGGCTGACCGGTGGGGCCATCGCTCCGGACGAGGTCCCCTCCTACACCATCGTGTGGGAACTGCGCTTCCCGCGCGCCGTGCTCGCGGCGGTCGTCGGCGCCGGTCTGGCAGCCGTCGGCGTCGCCGTCCAGGCCATGGTCCGCAACGCGCTCGCGGACCCGTTCGTCCTCGGCATCTCCTCCGGCGCGGGCGTGGGAGCCAACGCCGTGCTCATCTTCGGCGCCTTCGGCGCACTCGGTGTCTGGGCGCTGTCCACGGCGGCGTTCCTCTCCGCGCTCGCCGCCATGGCACTGGTGTACGCGGTCGCCCGGACCCCGCGGGGACTGACACCGCTGCGCCTCCTGCTGACCGGTACCGCGATGTACTACGGCTTCTCCGCCGTGACCACGTTCATGGTCTTCGCCGCCGAGTACGGTGAAGCGGCCCGCTCCGCGATGATGTGGCTGCTCGGCAGTCTGGGCGGCGCGAACTGGTCCTCCGTACCGATCGCCGCGGGCGCGGTGCTCGGCGGCCTCGTCCACCTCGGATGGTCGGCCCGGCGCCTGAACGCCCTGGCGATGGGTGACGAGACCGCTGCCGCGCTGGGAGTGGACCCCGGGCGGCTGCGCAAGGAACTCTTCCTCACGACCGCCGCCGTCACCGGGGCGGTGGTCGCGGTCAGCGGGGCGATCGGCTTCGTGGGCCTGATGGTTCCGCACGCCGCCCGGATGCTGGTCGGGGCGGACCACCGCCGGCTGCTGGCCGTCGCGCCCCTGGCCGGCGCCGTGCTGCTGGTCTGGGTCGACATCCTGTCGCGTGTGGTGCTCGCCCCCGCCGAACTGCCGCTGGGCGTACTGACGGCCGCGGTCGGCGTGCCCTGCTTCGTGCTGCTCATGCGCCGCCGCACCTACACCTTCGGAGGCGCGTGATGCAGGTCGACATCGACACGGTCACCGTGGAGATCTCCGGCGCGCGGGTGGTGGAGGACGTCTCGCTGCGGGCGGGCAGCGGCCAGGTGGTGGGACTCGTCGGGCCCAACGGCAGTGGCAAGTCGACCCTGTTGCGATGCGTCTACCGGGCCCTGCGTCCCACGGCCGGTGCGGTACGTCTGGACGGCGACGACCTGCTGGCCATGAACACGCGCGAGAGCGCACGCCGGCTCGCCGCCCTTCCCCAGGAAGCGGTCGCGGAGTTCGACTTCACGGTGGCCGAGGTCGTGGCCATGGGCAGGCTGCCGCACCAGGGGGCGGTGGCCCGGGACACCGACGAGGACCGGCGCACGTGTGCCGCCGCGCTGGAAGGAGCCGGCGCCGGCCACCTGGCCGACCGGGGCTTCCTCACGCTCTCCGGCGGCGAGAGGCAACGGGTCCTGATCGCCCGTGCGCTCGCCCAGCAGCCCCGGGTCCTGGTGCTGGACGAGCCCACCAACCACCTGGACATCGCCCAGCAGTTGGAGGTCCTGTCCCTGGTCCGGGCCAGCGGGCTGACCGTGCTCACCGCACTGCACGACCTCAACCTCGCCGCGCTCCACTGCGACGTCCTCCACGTCATCGACGGCGGGCGGATCGTCGCTTCCGGCGCCCCCCACGACGTCCTCACGCCCGCCCTGCTGGCCGACGTCTTCGGCGTCCGGGCGCACCGCGTCCCCCACCCCGAGACAGGCGCGGTCCAGCTGCTCTTCGACCGTCTCCCCTCCCGGTAGCACCCTCCCCGGCCCCCTCGAAGGAGTCACCGTCCCATGCCGAACCGCGCACGCCCCGCCGCCCTCGCCCTCGTCCTGGCCCTCGCCGTCACCGGCTGCGGGGCGCACGTCTCGTCGGAGGAGGGGAGGGGGGACGGCGCCCGGGCGTCCGGCAGCCACTATCCGGTCACGATCGAGAACTGCGGTGAGGAGAAGACGTTCGAGAGGGCTCCGCGGCGCGTGGTCACCAACGACGTGGGCATCACCGAGATCATGTTCGCCCTCGGTCTCGAGGACCACATGGCCGGATACGTCATGCCCGACGACAAGGGAGACCTCACGGAGGTGCCGTGGAAGGACGGCTACCGGAAGACCGAGTGGCTCTCGAAGGAACGGATCAACAAGGAACTGGTCCTGGACGCCCGTGCCGACCTGGTCTTCGCGGGCTGGAACTACGGCTTCGACGAGGGCGAGGGCTTCACGCCCGCCGTGCTGCGACGCCTGGGCGTCGACTCGTACCTGCTCAGCGAGTCGTGCCGCAACGGACAGGGCAAGGCCCGCGGCGTGATGCCACCGCTCGACGCGCTGTACACGGACCTGCGGAACCTGGGCGAGGTGTTCGACGTCGAGGACAGGGCCGAAACCCTCATCGGTTCGTTCCGGGAGCAGGTGGCCGAAGCACGGGCGAAGGCTCCGAAGGACGCCGACCGGCCGCGGGTGTTCCTCTACGACAGCGGGGAGGACAAGCCGCTCACGTCCGGCGCCTTCGCCGGACCCCACGACATCATCACCAAGGCCGGCGGCGACCACGTCATGAAGGACATCGAGGACAGCTGGACCACCGTGGGCTGGGAGACGGTCGTCGCCCGCGACCCCGAGGTCATCGTGATCAACGACTACGGCGACACCACCGCGGAACAGAAGCGGAAGTTCCTCACGTCCTACAAGCCGCTCGCGAACGTCTCCGCCGTCAAGAACGACCGGATCGTCACCCTCGACTACGCCGACCTCGTCGAGAGCCCGCGCAACCCCGCGGCCGTCAGCTCACTCGCTGCGGACCTGAGGCGCCTCGGCTCCTGAACCCGGGGCCGTCTCGAAGCGCACTTCGGACCGCTGCGGCAGTACCGAAGAACCCGGGCCGCTCCTCGGTGGAGCGGGAGGAGAGCCCCACCACCGACGGGCCGGTGAAATCGCTCGGCGCGCCCTGCCCCGTAGGATGAAGCCGTGACCGTGCGCAGCCTTTCCCGCGGCCGCCCTGCCGGGCGGCTGTACGCGCTGCTGGTCCTGACGGTGCTGGCCGGTGTGCTGGGCATGCACGCCCTGCCCGCCGGCCCTTCGCCGACGGCTCACACCGATCGCGGCCACACCATGGTCACGGCCCACGCGGAGGGCGAATCCGCCGCGGCCGGGCAGTGCGCCCACACGTCCGGCGGATCGGGCCGTCTCGATCACGCCGACCAGGCGTGCGCGGCCACCGGCGTCGGTTCCCCCTACACCCCGCCGGCACTGAGCGTCGCGTTCACGGACGTCCCTGCCGCTGCCGCTTGGAGCGGCAGCGTGCTGGAGTCGGCCGAGGGCAGCCGGGCGCCGCCCGACCTTTCCCGACTGCAACTCCTGCGGATATAGAGCGGCCCGCGCGGCACCTTCTGTCCCCGATCTCCCGGTGGCTGGTGCCGTGCCTTCGCACGCCCTCGTTTCCACCACATGCGCGCACCCCGGCTCGGGGCGGCGCGTGAAGGAGTTGCACCACCATGAACAGCAAGCGTTCCACCGTCCGCCGTACCGGCGCCCTCGTCGCCGCAGGCGCGGCCGCGCTCGTCCTGGCTGCCTGCGGCGGAGACGGTGACGGTACGGCCGGACACGGCGGCCACGCCACCAAGTCGCCCTCCGCGTCGGCACCGGCCTCCACGGGGCAGCACAACGCGGCCGACGTCGCCTTCGCCGAGGGGATGATCCCCCACCACCGCCAGGCGGTCGAGATGGCCGGCCTCGCGCCGTCCCGGGCGGAGTCGGCCGAGGTGAGGAAGCTTGCCGAGGACATCGAGAAGGCCCAGGCCCCGGAGATCAGGACGCTGTCCGGCTGGCTGACCTCGTGGGGGGAGGAGGTTCCCGCCGAGGGCGCCATGGACCACTCCATGCACGGCTCGGGCGGGATGATGACCGCGGAGGAGATGCGGCAGCTCGAGGACTCCTCCGGCAAGGCGTTCGACACCGCCTTCATGGAGATGATGATCAAGCACCACGAGGGCGCGGTCGCGATGGCCGAGGCCGAGCAGGCCGACGGCGCCTACGATCCGGCCCAGAAGATGGCCGGGGAGATCATCACCTCCCAGACCGCCGAGATCACCCGGATGAACAAGCTGCTCGGCAGGGACTGACCCCGGTCCGGCAGCCCGTCGGGGCGGGCGCCCTGCGTGTGCCCGCCCCCGGCGCGTCCGGCCGCCGCTCCTTCCCGCCTTCTTCCGCTCCCGGACGTGATGTGCGAGGAGCCGCGAGGGGGGCACCGTCACCGGCCCACGGGGTCGCCGTCGGCACCGTCGTTCCGGACGCGCAGTGTCATGTGGCCGCCGTGATGCAGCGGTGTGCTCAGCCGCGGACGGGCCGCCTCGTGGCCGGTCTCCGCGTCGACGATGTGCACCTCGCCGTGGCCGCCACGGGTGACGGCGATCCAGTCGGAGCCCGGCGAGGCGGCCACCGCCCGGCGCTGGACACCCTCCCAAGGGGTGCCGCCGCGACGCGGAGCGCCGTCCATGGCCGGCAGGGGGGAGCGGCGGACGACGTCGTCGGCGCCGAGGAGGATCAGCTCGTCGCCGTCGGGATGGACCCGGGTGAAGGCGGTGTGGCGCCGGGCGAGGGCCAGCCGGAAGACGAGTCCGGGACCGAGGTCCGTGAGGAGCGTACGGCCCGTTCCCAGATCGTGGTGCCACGCCCGGTTGGTCCACTCCGGCCAGCGCAGCGGGTCCGGGTCGCCGCCGCGCAGCGTGGTCCACAACGCCTGCCGCCGGGTGTCGAGCCGGAGGTACCAGCCCCGGGCGGGCGATCCCCACGGAATGACCGCCTCGGCGGCGAGTGCGTCGCCCTCCCTCCGGGCCCGGTGCACTCCCTCGCCCGTGGCCGCGAACACGTGCCCCGAGCCGGGTGCCTGGGCGTCCCCGTGTCCGTCGTCCGGCAGCGGCAGGACCGCGCGGGGTGTGACCGGAGGACAGCCGGGCGGAGCCGCGAGAAGGTCCGCGAACCGGTGGACGGCCAGCGCGCCGGGCTCCCGGTGCCGCAGCACGACCAGCGGGTCGCCGTCGCCCAGCACCGTCACCCCCGGTTCGCCGACGCGCGTGCGTACCCGCGCGGCCTCTCCGGTGGCCAGGTCGACGACCGTCAGCAGGTCCGACCACGGTTCGCCGTTCCTGCCGAGGCCGGTGGTGACGGCCAGTCGGCGACCGGACGGGTCGCAGGCGAGGTGCTCGGCGGGCACGGCGACCGGGACGGTGCGTTCCACGAGTTCCTCGGCGAAGGGATCGAGCACCAGCAGCTCCCCGCGACGGTCGTCGACGCAGGCCACCCGCCCTCCCGGCAGCGCCAGGAACCCGGCGTGCTCGGAGAGGTGACGGCCGGTGAGGCGTCCGATGACGGCGCCGTCCGGCACGGTCAGCAGGTGTACGGATCCGGCCACGTGGTCGGAGACGAGCAGGACGGGTGTGGCATCGGGCATGAGTCCTCCGGAGACCGGTCTGGTGAAAACGATTATCATGTATCTTCGGTGCGTTCCCGGTACCTGAGAAGAAACGAGGGCATCGATGCTGCGCTCACCGTCGAGATTCGTCCGCAGTTGGATCGCCGCAGTGGCGGTGGGTTCCGTCCTGGTCGGCTGCGGCTCGTCCGCCGAAGAACCCGCGAGTGACGAGGCCGGACCCGCGGCGAAGACGGAGGTGACCGTCGAACCCATCAAGGCGTCGACGGAACTGACCGACACCAACGGCGTCGAGGTCTCCTTGAAGAAGGAACCCGAGCGGATCGTCTGCCTGTTCGCCCTGTGCGACGACATCCTGACGGAACTGGGCATCGTGCCGACGGCCACCAACAGCGCGTTGCTCGCCCATCCCGGCTTCCTGGGGAAGGAGAAGGCCGGGGAGGCCGACGTCATCCCCGGCGGATTCATCGCCCCGGAGGTGGAGGCGATCCTCTCCCACAAGCCCGATCTCGTGATCGGCCTGGGGGACACCCACGGCAAGCTCGCCCCGGCGCTCAAGGGCGCCACCACGTTCTGGGCCATGCAGCCCGAGACGTGGCAGGACAGCGTGGGGTACCTGCGCGACGTCGCCGCGCTCACCGGCCGCACCGCCGAGGGGGAGAAGGCGGAGCGGGCCTTCCGGACGAAGCTCGCCGAGGCCGAGAAGGCCCCGAGCGGGAAGACAGCGCTCGTCATCTACGGCAGTGACGAGAACTTCGGCGTCGCGACGCCGGAAGGCGACGTGGCCGCCAGCCTGTTCCCCAAGATCGCCGACTACCCGTGGAAGTCCCGCGGTGTGGAGGGCAGTTACAGCCTCGAGGAGATCCTCGCCCAGGACGTCGACGTGCTGTTCGTCGAGACGATGAGCTTCGGCGACGCGGACGGCAAGCTGTCGGAGAAGCTGGCCGAGAACCCTCTCTGGGGCAAGATCCCGGCGGTGAGGAACGGTGACGTCCACGAGGTGGACCCAGAGGTGTGGGCCAAGGGACGCGGCACCCGTTCACTGGGCATCGTCCTCGACGAGGCCACGGCCGCGCTGCGGTGAGGAAGTCCCTCCCGGTGCCCGCCGCGGCGGGCGGACGGCGGCCGACGCGCGGTGCGCGGAGGTGGCAACCGCTTCTGGTGGTCGTACTGCTGGCCGTCTCCTCGGTCTGCGCGCTCGGCCTCGGCACCCCCTACGTCCCCCCGCACCGGCTGGTCGCCGCGGTGCTGGACGGGGACACCACCCTCGCCGGGATCGTCGTGACCGAACTCCGCGTGCCCCGCCTGCTGCTGGCGCTCGTCGCCGGAGCCTGTCTGGGGGCGGCCGGACTGGTGCTCCAGGAGGCGCTGCGCAACCCCCTGGCGGTGCCGGAGATGCTGGGCGTGTCGTCCGGGGCCGCACTCGGGGTGGCCGCGCCGCTGGTGCTGACCCTCTCGCTGCCCGCCGCCGTCCAGCCTCTGCTGGCCATCGGCGGCGCCGCACTCGGCGGCGGGCTGACGCTGCTCGTCGCGGGACTGGGCCGCAGCCCGTCCGCCGTGCTGCTGACCGGCGCCGCGGTGGCGGCCGCGCTGCAGGCCGCGCTGCTCGTCCTGATGGTCATGGCCGACCAGCTCGACCTCCAGCTGATCTACCGCTACCTGCTCGGTTCCCTCTCCGCCCGGACGTGGGAGGACGTGACGGGCCTGTGGCCGTGGCTGCTCGTCGCGGTGCCCGCGCTCGTGCTGTGCGCGCCGGTGCTGTCGGTGATGCGGCTGGGGGACGAGGACGCGGAGGCGCTGGGGGTGCGCGCCCACCGCGCCCGGCTGGCCGCGCTGGCCATCGCCGTGGTGCTGATCGCCCCGGTGACGGCGGTGTGCGGGCCCGTCGCGTGGGTGGGGTTCCTCGCTCCGCACCTGAGCCGTTGGTTCGATCCCGCGGCGGGGGCGGTGCGCTGGCTCCCGTGGTCCGCGGCCTGGGGCGCCGTCGTCGTGACGGTCGCCGATGTCCCGGCCAGGCTGGCGCTGGCGCCCGTGGAGACGCCGGCCGGCGCCTGGACGGCCCTGCTGGGGGTGCCGGCCGGTGTCGCGCTGATGCGGTCGGGCGGCCGCCGCCGGGCCGCCCGGCGCGGACCGGCCGCTCCGGCCGCGGCGGGCGAGCCGCTGCCCGGACCGCGGAGGACGGCTTCCGGCGCGGCGGACGAGGTTCCTCGCGCCGGGACGTCGCACCACGCTCGCGAGGGCGACCCCGGGCGCGGCGGGCCCGGCGGTACCCCCTCGCGCGCGCTCAGGACGACCGGAACGGAGGACGCACGATGACCCGGCGTTTCACGGCGCTCGCGGCACTGGCCGCCGTGTGCGCCGGCGTGGAACTGGTGGCCGGACGCGGCATGTCCCCGGGCACGGCCTGGGACGTCCTCAACGGGGGCGGTGACGTGACGGAACGCCACATCCTGTTCCAACTGCGCCTGCCCAGGCTGCTGGTGGCCCTCTGCGCGGGCGCCTGCCTGGCCGTGGCGGGGCTGGTCCTGCAGTCCGCCCTGCGCAATCCCCTGGCCGGGCCCGAGGTGACGGGCGTGACGCCGGGGGCGGTGCTCGGCGCCGTCACCGCGACCGCCCTGGGACTCGCCGGGTGGGACTCGCCCCTGGCCGTGGTCCTCGCCGCGTGCGCGGGCGGGTGTGCCGGAGCGGCGCTGCTGTGGCTGCTCGCCGGCCGCGGGCGCGGTGATCCCGCGCAGACCGCCGTGCACGGGGTGCTGGTGTCGGCGGTGCTCGGCGGGCTCACCGCCATGGTGCTGCTCGTGGAGCCGGGCGAACTCGGCAGTGTGGTGCAGTGGCTGGTGGGCACCACGGAGGGCCGGGTGTGGGAGCACTGGCACCTGCTGTGGCCGTGGGCGCTGGTCTGGGGGGCCGCCGCCTGGCTGCTGGCGGGGCCGTTGACCCTGCTGCGCTGCGGGGACGACATCGCCCTCGCCGCCGGCCTCGCCGCCCGCCCGGCCCGGACCCTGGCCCTGCTGTGCGCGGTGGCGCTGACGGCGGGCGCGGTGGCCGCCGTCGGGGCGCTGGGTTTCGTCGGGCTGCTCGTCCCGCATCTGGCCGTGGCCGTCTTCGGCGCGGACCTGCGCAGGAGCCTTCCCGGTGCCGCCCTGACGGGCGCGGTGGTGGTGTGCGGGGCGGACGCGGCGGCGCAGCTGTCCTCGCGGCTGCTGGCGGCGGTGCTCGACTCGGGGCGGCTCACGCTGCCGGTCGGGGCGCTCACCGCCGGTCTCGGCGCCGCGGCGCTGCTGGCCGTCGTACGCCGCACGCCGAGCCGTACGTTCTGAAGTCGACTTAAGGACAGAGCATGACCGAGTCCGTGGGGATCCACGTCGAGGGGGTCCACTTCGGCTACCCCGGGCGGCCCGTGCTGCGGGGCGTCGACCTGACCGTCCGTCCGGGCGAACTGACCGCCCTCATCGGCCTGAACGGCTGCGGCAAGTCGACCCTGCTGCGGCTGGCCGCCGGGCTGCTGCGACCCGGCGAAGGGCGCGTGCTGCTCGGCGGGGATGACCTCGCCCTGCTCTCCAGACGCGCCACGGCACGGAGGGTGGCGCTGCTGCACCAGTCCGCTCCGGCCGTGCCGGGCATGACGGTGCGCCACCTCGTCCGTCAGGGACGGTACGCGGCCCGCGGTCCGCTGGGCATGCTGCGCGAGGGCGACGACCCCGTCGTGCACCGGGCGCTGCGCGACGTCGGGGTGGAGGAGTGGGCCGACCGTGACATCGACGCGCTGTCCGGCGGTGAGCGGCAACGGGTCCGGCTCGCGATGGCGCTCGCCCAGGACACCCGAGTCCTCCTGCTCGACGAGCCGACCACCTACCTGGACCTGCACCACCAGCTCGACGTGCTGCAGACCGTGGTGCGCCTGCGCGAGGAACGCGGGCTCACGGTGGTGATGGTGCTGCACGACCTGGCCCACGCCGCCCGGTTCGCCGAGCGCATCGTCGCCCTGCGCGACGGCCGGGTGGTGGCCGACGGGACGCCGGAGGAGGTCGTGACACCGCGGTTGCTGGCGGAGGTGCTGAAGGTGGCCGGCCGGGTCGGCAGGGACCCCGAGGGGGGCTGGCCGGTGTGTTACCCAGATCACCCCCTCCCCGCTCTAGAATATGAAAATCAGATTCATTAGGGTGTGATCACGGCGCTCATCCGAACGCCGTGTCTCCCTGCTGATGAAGGAGAGTTCATGGACAACGAGCAGGTCTTCGCACCGATCGCCGACCCGGGTCAGCTGGCTCACGACTCGGCCTCCCACTCCAACGCGCTCGTCGAGAACCCCTTCGAGGACACCGAGGAGTAAGCGAGGGCCTCACCGCCCTCGACCGTGGGCCCGCCCGATGCCTTCCGGGCGGGCCCACGCCCGTCCCAGCCACCGCCGACAGGAGGAACGCCGTGCCCCGCAGCCGACTGGTCCCCGGAGCCGAGGTCGTCGCCGTGCCCGGGCGAGGGCTCGCCGTCCGCACCCCGGAAGGGGAGTTCTTCACCGTCAGGACAGGAGACGCGGACGAGGACGCCCTGCTCTCCCTGCTCACCGAGGGGACCATCGCCCCGGTGGACGGGGAACTGGAGCGCGTGGTGCGGGCGTTCGAGGAGGCCGGCTATCTGGCGGAAGGGCCGAGGCCCTCGCTGTGGCCCGCCGCTCGCCGGGACGTCCGGATCCTCGGCGATCCGGTGCTGACCGAACCGCTCGCCGCACAGCTGACCGCCCTGGGCGCGCGGCCGCGCACGACTTCGGCCGTGACCGCCTCCGACGGACCACCGGCGGGCATCGGGGACCTGCTCGACGGAAACCCCGCCGCGGTCGTGTGGTGCCTGGACGGACCCGTGCCCGACGGGTTGTGGGACGCCGCCGACCGGTTGCCCGGGCACGGCGTCGCGTGGCTGCGCTGCCACCGTGAGGGCTGGCAGGCGTACGTCGAGCCGGTGGCCGCCGCCCCCGGGGACGTCACCTCGGCGCACGTCCGGTCCCGTCGGCTCGCCGCCACGCCCGCTCACCGCGAACTGGCCGCGTACTGGAGCGGACCCCGTACCTCCGGCGCGCCGGTCAGGCTCTCCGTGCCCGCCGCCACGCTGCTCACGGCGCTGCTCGCGGACGATCTCGACCGGTGGGCCACCGACGCCCCCGCTCCGGCCGGCCTCCCGGCGCGGCGCCGCCTCCGACGGGTGGACCTGCGCACGCTGACCGTCACCGAGCACCCCGTCCTCCCGGTGCCCGACGTCGCACCGATGCCGAAGAAGGACGGATGACGGCGTCAGAAGGACGGATGACGATGTCAGAAGGACGGATGACGGCGTTCAGCACGGCTGTGGGGGAACGCGCCACCGACGTCCGGCTCCCGGCCGGTGACGGCCCCTTCCCGGCCGTCCTGGTGCGCACCCCCTACGACCGGACCCGGCACGGCGCCGAGGCGCGTGGCTGGGCCCGCCGCGGGTTCGCCGCCGTCGTCCAGGACGTGCGGGGCCGGTTCGCGTCGCCGGGGGAGTGGCACCCGTACGCGCACGAGGCCGCCGACGGAGCGGCGACCGCCCGCTGGATCCGGCGGCAGCCGTGGAGCGACGGCCGGCTGGTGGCCGTCGGTGCCTCCTACGCGGCCCACTGCGCCCTCGTCCTCGCCCTCGACGTGCCCGAGGACGCCCGGCCCGACGCCGTCATCGCGGCCGTGCCCGCCCTCGGTCCCGCGGAGACGGCGCGCGAGGCGTCCGGCGTGGAGCGGCTGCTGTCCCGCGCCGGATGGTGGGCCGCCCACGGCGACCGGCGGGACTCCGACGAGAGCGCGCTGGACGAGGCCCTCGCCGCCGACCCCGGACTGCTCACCCACCTGCCGCTCGCCGGCCTCCCCGAACGGCTGGGCCGCAGCCTGCCCTCCTGGGCGGAGCTGTGGCGGCACCGCGACCGCGGCCGCCTCGTGGCGAGGGCGGCACACGCCGGCGTACCCCTGCTCGCGGTGGGCGGCCACCACGACCACTTCACCGAGGACACGGTCGCACTGTGGCGCGCCTGGGGCGGACCCTCGGCCCGGCTGCTGCTGGGCCCCTGGGGGCACTCCCTCGTCACCGCGCCCGGCCCCGACGCCGGCCCCGCCCACCGGCTGAACCTCGGCGAGCTGTACGTGCGCTGGGCCCGCCGCGCCCTGACCGGCGAACTCGCCCCCGGCCACCACGGCGCCCAGGGGCTGGGCGGAGCCGACCTGTGGCTGCCCGCCGGCACCGAGGGCGCACCGCGCACACCACGCACGCGAGCGGTGCACGGCTCCGCCTTCACCGCCGACCCCCGCTGGCCCGTCCGCTCCGACGACCTGACCGTCCCCACCGACGGCCCGCCCGACCGCTGCCTGCTGGTCACGCCGCCGCTGCCGCGTCCGCTCGACGTGGTCGGCCCGGTGCGCGTGCGCCTGCGGGCCACCGCGCACAGCCCGTCCGCGGACTGGGCCGCCCGGCTCGTCGCGCTCACGCCGACGGGGACCGCCGAGCGGCTCGCCGTCGGCGTCACCCGGCGCGCCGGACCGGCCGGGCGGGAGGCCGCGTTCAGCCTCGGTCTCGGCCGGCTCGCACGCCGGCTGCCGGCCGGCACGCGGCTGCGCCTGGAGGTCGCCGGACACCACTTCCCGGCCCACGCCCGCAACCCCCACACCGGGGAGGACCCCGTGACGGCCGGCCGGCTGTTCGCCTCCCGGCGGGAGGTCGACCCGGACGGCGTGGTGCTGACCCTGCCCGTCCTCCCGTCCCGCCCCACCCCCACCGACCCCGCCGAGGAGATCCTGCGATGACGACGCTGCCGCTGGAAGCACTCGTCGACCCCGTCTGCGGCATCGTCCGCAAGGTCAAGCCCGTCGAACACCCCGCGGGCGCCCCACCCCGCTACACCGCGCTCACCGCCGAGGTGTCCGACGCCCGCAGACACGGCCTGTGGCCCGCCGACCGGGTCTCCCTGGGCACCACCTTCGGCGACCCCGGGCAGGCCCGTGTCGCCGCGATAGCCGAGGGGGTGGAGCGGTACTGCGGCAACCGCGTGCCGCCCCCCGGCCATCCGGACGCCCCCGTCCGCGCCACCGCCGCCGAACTGACCGGGAAGGGCCTGCGGCTCTACGGCCCCGGGGACCTGCCCGCGTACGCCGACTGGCAGTACGCCCGCGAGAAGTTCCCCTACCGCCCCCTCGACCCCGGCACGCCCGCCCTGTGGACGCGCGGCACCGAGCGGCTGCCCGGCGGGCCGACGGCAGAGGTCTGGGCGCCCGTCGCGCTCACCCACCTCAACTGGCGCCAGGGCGCGCTGCGCGAACTGCCCCGCACCCACCACCTCAACTACGCGGGCATCGCCACCGGGCAGGGCCTCGACGACGCCGTCGAGCGCGGCCTGCTGGAGATCGTCGAACGCGACGCCCTGGAACTGTGGTGGCACCTGGACGGCCCGGCCCGGGGCATCGACCCGGCGAGCGTGCCCGGCCTCGCCGACGACCTGGCCGGTTCCGCGTTCGACGTCCACATCGTCGAGATGCGCTCGGAGTTCGCCCCCTGCATGGCCGCACTCGTCCACGACCCGCGTCTCGGTCTGTACGCCGCCGGGTTCGCCTGCAAGTACGACCCGGCCGAGGCCGCCCGCAAGGCCGTCCTCGAAGCCGTCCACACCTGGGTCTTCACCCAGGGCCTGACCGACCCCGGCGGCTGGGTGTTCCAGGCCGTCGAGGCGGGGCTGCTGGCACGCGGGCTGTACCTGGAGCACCGGGCCGACGGCCGCTACCTCGACGTGTGCGGCGAGCAGTTCGAGCACGTGCGGGACCTGGGCGCGCACGTGCAGGTGTGGCTGGACGAACGGATGGCGGCCGAGGCCCGGCGCTTCACCGCGCCCGCCCTCGGGACCGTGTCCGTCGACGCGGTCGAGCCCGGCAGCCGGGAGCGGCTGGAGGGCACGCTGCGCGCGGGCGGTCACCGTGTCATGACCTTCGACCTCACCACCGAGGACGTGGCCGAGACCTCGCTGCGCGTCGCCCGGGTCCTCGTCTCCGGACTCCTGCCCAACGCCCCCGCCGCCTTCGGCTACTTCGGCTGCCCGCGCCTCGCCGAGGCCGCCGTCGCCCGCGGATGGCGCACGACCGCGCCGAGCGCGCCGGAGGACTTCACGCTGGCGCCTCCGCCGCACATGTGAGGGCCGCCGTGGAAGACCTCCGCGAGGACCGCCCGGTGGACCTCGTCGCCGCCCTCGCCCGCGCCCGCTCCCCGGAGCGCCCCGGCCCCGACACGCCCGCCGGGACGGCCGTCCGGCCCTGGCCGGGTCCGCCGCTCCCGATTCCGCAGGCCGGCCCGGCGGCCCTCGATCTGCACGCCCTGCTGCGCCTGTCCCTGGCGGCCTCGGACGCCTCCGGACGCCTCAGGCCCGCGCCCTCCGCGGGTGCGCTGCACCCGGTGGACGCCGAACTGGTCGTGGGCGCCGGCTGCTCCCTGCCGCCCGGCCGCTACGGCTACGACCCGCTGCGCCACCGCGTCCACCACGTCGGCCCGTCCCCCGACGGCACGCCGCCGGGCGTGACGGCCGAACTCTCGGTCACCGCGCGGCGCACGGTCTCCCACTACGGCCACCGGGCCTGGCCCCTGCTGCTGCTGGACACCGGGCACGCCGCCGCGGCGCTGTTCCTGGCGGCCCGCGCCCTGGGCACGGGCGAGCCCGAAGCACGGCTGGCCGGACTCACCGAGAACCCCCTGGCCGTCGTGCGCATTCCGCCGCCCGACGGGCGGAGCCCGACGCACCCGGCGGACAGCCCCCGCGTCCCGGAACCGTACGGGGACACGCCCACCCCGGCCGAACTGCTGGCGCGCCGCAGCACCCCACCGCCGTTGCCGGGCGCCCCCTCCCACGCCGCACTGCGGGCGGTCCTGGCCACCGCCGAACGGGCCGGCGCCGACGACCTGTTGCGCTGGTGCGCCGCGGTCGGCCCGCCACGGCCCGGCCTCGTGGAACCGGCACCCGGCGGCACGGCCCTGCGGCGGTACGCGGCGGGGGAGGCCCGCCCGACGCTCGCGGCCTGGGCCGCGGGCCAGGCGTGGATCGCGGACGCGGGCGCCGTCCTGCTCGCCCACGGCTGCCCCGCGGACGCCGACGCCGCGCGCGTCCGCCGCGCCCACCTGCGGGCCGGCTTCGCCGTCCACCTGGCCCATGTCACCGCCCGGCGCCACGGGCTGGCGGCCCGGCCCGTCGGCTCCTGGCAGCAGGCGGACCTGGGCGCCGCCCTCGGCGCCGCGCCGGACCGGGATTGGGTCGTGCACGCCCTGGCCCTCGGCACCCGTCACGCCGACGAGGAGAACCCCACATGATCGTCCACCCCGAACTGCGCCGCGCCGCGGGGCGCGCCCGACGCCCCCTGCTGGCGGCCACCCTCCTGCAGGGCGCCGTCACCCTCACCCACCTGGCACAGGCCGCGCTGCTGGCCCTCGCGCTCGCGGGCCTGGCCCGCGGCGACACCGGACGGCTCCCGTGGCTGCTGGCCGCGGTGCTCGCCGTCGTCGCCGCGCGCGCCGGGCTCGCCGTGTGGCAGCGGCGCACCGCCACCCGTGCCGGGGCCCGGGTCAGGGTGGCCCTGCGGGACGAACTCCTCGTCCACCTGGGCCGGCTGGGTCCCGCTCACCTGACCACCGCGCGGGCCGGCGCCGTCCGCACCACTCTCGTCGACGGGGTGGAGGGCGTCGACGCCTACGTCTCCCGCTACCTGCCCCAGCTCCTGATCACCCTCACCGTGCCGCCCCTCGTCCTGACCGCCCTGGCCGTGGTCGAACCGCGGGCCCTGCTCGGCCTCGTCCCCGCGCTGCTCCTCGCCCTGGCCGGGCCGCGCGCCTGGGACCGGCTCCTCGCCGCCCGCGGCAAGGAGCACTGGGACACCTACGAAGGGCTGGGCGCCGACTACCTGGAGGCCCTGCAGGGCATGCCCGCCCTGCGCGCCGCCGGCGCGGTCGGGCGCACCCGCGCACGCCTGGAGGAGCGGTCCGCGGCGCTGCACCGGGCGACCGTCGCCAAACTGCGGGTGTCCCTGGTCGACACCGGCATCACCGACCTGGCCATCCAGGGCGGCACCGCCGCCGCGGCGCTCCTGGCGTGCTGGTCGGCCGTCACCGGAGCCACCACGGCGACCGGCACCTACCTGATGCTGCTGCTGGCCTCCGAGTGCTTCCGGCCGGTCCGCGACCTGGCCCGCGAGTGGCACGCCGGATACCTGGGGGCGTCGGCCGCGGACGGCCTCGCGGCCCTGCGCACCGCCGAGCCGGCCGTCCCCGACACCGGAACGGCACCCGCGCACCGGCAGGAACCGCCCGAACTGCGCTTCCACGACGTCCGCTTCACCTACGACGGAGCGCCGGCGCCCGCGCTGGACGGCGTCTCCTTCACCGCCGAGGCGGGACGGACGACCGCGATCGTCGGCCCGTCCGGCGCGGGCAAGTCCACGCTGCTGGCCCTGCTCCTGCGCCACCACGACCCGCAGGCGGGCCGGATCACCCTCGACGGGCGCCCCACGACCGCGTACGCGCTCGACTCGCTGCGGCAGGGCATCGCCGTCGTCTCCCAGGAGACGTACCTCTTCCACGCCACCATCGCCGACAACCTGCGCCTGGCCCGGCCGGACGCCACGGACGACGACCTGACCCGTGCGGCACGCGTCGCCGGCGTCCACGACGAGATCACCGCCCTCCCCGACGGCTACGCCACCGTCCTCGGCGAACGCGGCGCCACCCTCTCGGGCGGGCAGCGCCAGCGGCTCGCCCTCGCGCGGGCCCTGCTGGCCGACGCCCCGGTACTCGTCCTGGACGAGGCCACGAGCGCCGTCGACGAACGCCGCGAGGCGGACATCGTCCGGGAACTGCTGAACGCCGCCGGCGGCCGGACCGTCCTGGTGGTCGCACACCGGCTGGACGCCGTCCGGCACGCCGACCGCATCGTCGTCCTCGACGAGGGCCGGGTGGACGCCGTCGGCGGGCACGCCGACCTGGCCGGGGCCGGCGGCGTCTACACGAGGCTCGTCGAGGCCGGCCACGCCCACCGAGGAGAACGCGCCGCATGACCACCGCCGTCACCACCGACACCGACACCGCCACCCCCGCGGACGTACCCGCGCGAGGCGCACTGCGCGCCCTCCTCCCGGCCCTCGCCGAGCACCGCGCCATGACGGCCCGCACCTGCGCCGCCGCGCTCCTCGAACAGGGCTCCCTCGTCGCGCTGCTGACCCTCGCCGCACACACCGTGGGCACCGCCGTCATCGAAGGGCACACCCCCTCGGCCGCCGGCGTCACCGCGCTCGTCGCCCTCGTCCTCGTCCGCGCGTGGACGACCTGGCGGGAGATGGACCTCTCGCACGACCTGGCCTACCGGGTACTGGCCGCCCTGCGGGTACGCGTCTTCGACGGACTCGCCCGCAGCGCGCCCGCCAGGGTCGCGGGCCGGCGCAGCGGCGACCTCGCCGCCACCGCCCTGGCCGACGTGGAGGCACTGGAGTTCTTCTACGCCCACACGACAGCCCAACTGCTGGCGGCGGGGACGGTCCTCACCGGCGGGGCCGTGGTCCTCGCCACGGTCGAGCCGTGGCTGCTGACGGCCGTGCTGCCGGTCGCGGCCCTGCTCGCCGCGGCCCCCTTCGCCGACGCACGCGCCCGCGCGGCGCGCGGCACCCGTACCCGCACCGCCATGGCGAAGCTGTCGGCCGACACGGTGGAGGCCGTCGACGGGCTGCACGAACTGCTCGCCTTCGGCGCCCTGGCGGAGCACCGCCGCAAGCTCGCCGGGCGAGGGCGGCAGGTGGGCGACGCCCAACGCGCCGAGGCCACCTGGGAGGCCGTCGCGGCCGCGGTCCGCGACCTCCTCATCGTGGCCGCGGTCCTCGGCGTGGTCGCGGCGGCGGCGCAGTCGGTGACCTCCGGACGGCTGCACGGCGCGTGGGCCCCGGCGGCGATGACCCTGGCCCTGTCCGTCCTCGGCCCCGTCGCGGAGTCGGCCCGCGCCCTCAGCCAGGCCGTGGCGCTGCGCGCCGCCGCCGCCCGCGTCGACGCGGCCGTCAAGGCCCCGGCTCTCGCCCCGCCGCCCGCCGCCCCCCGCGCCCTGCCGCCCGGACCGCTGGGCGTCCGGCTGCACGGGCTGAGGTTCGACTACGGAGGACGGCCCGTGCTGGACGGCGTCGAGCTGACGGTCCCCGCGGGGCGGACACTCGCCCTGGTCGGCGCCTCGGGTGCCGGCAAGTCGACCTGCGCCCACCTGCTGGCCCGGTTCTGGGACCCTTCCGCGGGCGCCGTCCAGCTGGTGCCCGCCCATGCCGACCCCGTGGACGTGCGGGAGGTGAGCGACGCGGAACTGCGGCGTGCGGTGGTGCTGGTGGGACAGGACACGCCCCTCTTCCACGGCACCCTCGCCGAGAACCTGCGGCTCGCCGCACCCGGGGCCGACGACCGGGCGCTGGCCGAGGCGGCACGGCTGTGCGGCGTCGACCGGATCGCCCCGATGGACACCCTCGTCGGTGAGCGGGGCGCCACGCTCTCGGGGGGCCAGCGGGCCCGCATCGCCCTGGCCCGCGCCCTGCTGGTCCGGCCGCGGGTCCTCGTCCTGGACGAGTCCACCGCCCACCTGGACAACACCGGCGACGCCGAACTCGCCACCGCGCTCCGGGAGGAGGGCCGGACGACGATCGTCATCGCCCACCGCCCGGCCACCATCCGCCGTGCCGACCGCATCGCCGTTCTCGAGGAGGGCCGCATCACGGAAGAGGGAACCTGGGAGGACCTCACGAGCCGCCCCGGCAGCGCGCTCAACCGCATCCTCACCGCCCCCGGGCCTTGACCCGGCCTCGGACCGGTCGAGGTCGAAGGGCTCGTCCGCCGCGTCGCGGACCTCGATCTCCCGGGTCTCGACGGGGGTGAGCGGACGGATCGACCCGCACCGGGCGCCGGGCCTGTCGAGCGGCTCCTCCGGCGTGGGATCCTCGCGGAGGACGAGGCGGTGGCCGGGAGGCGCCGGCGAAGGGAAAACCCCGGCCCCACGGGGCTCGAGGGCGCCACGCGCCCTCTTCGGTCACGGTTGAGTCTCGAGCCGGAATTATGGCTTCCCTCACAGCCGTGGTGATGGGCCGGGCATCGGATACGGATGGATCACGGGGACGTCCATGGTCTGCCGTTCCCTCCGGCGCGCTCTTCAGGAGATGAAGTCGTACGACAGGAACCCGTTCTCCACGTCCTCCGCCCAGGACCCGTACCGGCGCATGCCGTACAGCAGGGGCATCGGCCGGCGCAGCGAGGTGACCAGCGTGGCGCGGGCCATCACCACCGTGTGGTCGCCGACGGCCTGTTCGGCGGTGACCGTGCAGTCGGCGATCGTGTGCGCCGCCTCGACCAGATGCGGACCGCCGTGCCGGGCCGGTACCCACGGCACCCGGTCGAACCGGTCCGCGGCCCCCGAGCCGAACAGCTCGGCGGTGGACCGGGCGTGCTGGTGGAGCAGGTTCACGGACAGCGACCCGCTGTCCAGCACGGCGTCGAGGGTGGGACTGCCGGCGCGCAGACGGACGAGCAGGGTGGGCGGGTCGAGGGCGACGCTGCACAGTGATGTGCGCGTCATCCCCCAGGGGGTGCCGTCCGGGGCCTGCGCCGTCACGACGGAGACACCTGTGGGGAATCCGGCGAACAGGTGGCGCAGATCGGCTTCGTACCGCTGGTGCGACATGGTTCCTCACTCGCCTCGGTCACGGGGATGCGGACAGGGAGGACCCGGGGCGCCGGACGGCCCCGTGGGGGAGGGGGTGTGCCCACGAGGTCGTTCGGCGGGGAGGAGCCGGGCCGGGGGTCCGGCCTCGGCGGGACGGGTTCGGGCGACCGGGATCAGTAGTCCCTGGAGCCGGTCCCGGCCTCCGCCTCCTTGGCGAGCGCCATGCCCCGGGCGGCATTGAGCATGCGTTTGCCGATCTCCGGCGGGGCCTGGGTGCGCGACCACTCCTCGGCCGCGTCCATCCGCTCCCGCGTCATGTTGAAGCAGCGGTTCTCCGGCAGCCCGAACCTGTCGGCGTGCGCGATGAAGTCCACTTCCTTCTGGATGTACTCGTGGATGCGCGCGGCGGCGGCACCCGGCTCGACGGTCCCGGCCTCGACCGCCTCGCACAGCTCACGGGTGAGCTTGCCCATGCGGACGAAGGTCTCGCTGATCGGGAGGGGGGAACCCGGGTTCCCGGACCGCTCGGCCTCGAGGAAGACGTCGGCGTCGCCGGTCTCGCTGAACCGGTAGTAGGCGTCCTCGACCATCATGTTGCCGCTCATCGTCCCGAGCATCCAGGTCCGGTTGACGGCGTTCCACAGCTCGTAGTGACCGAAGCCGACGAACGAGCTGTAGACCAGGTCGTCGTGGAAGTCGAACAGCCCCTGGTGCAGCGCCTTCACGTGGGCGAACCGCTCCTTGGACCAGTCGCCGTCGCGGGAGGCGGCGATGAGTCGCCAGCCCAGTGCGTTGACGAGCTCCAGGGTGTTCGCCAGGCCCCGCGAGTACAGCGCGTCGATGAACCCGGCGGCGTGGGACGTCAGGCAGTAGTGGTCGCCGACGACCGTCTTGGCCGAGTACTGGAGCGGCCGGTGGAGACGCACGGGCGGACCGCCTTCGCCCCCTCGAACTGCCAAGCGATCTCGGGGAACCGTGCGAGGAAGTCCTGGAACTCCTGCTCCGGGGGCGTGTCGCCCTTCGGGTGCTTCCGCGGGTCCAGGGTGAGGCCGACGCTGCACAGCGGGTTGCGGGCCGCGGCGTGGTTGTCGAACGGGATCACCCGGAGCCAGCCGCCGTCGAAGACGTGGTGCAGCGTGCCGTGGTGCCACGGGCTCGGCTGGTCGTGCCGCCGCGCGGTGGGCGAGTCGTCGAACGGCTTCACCCCGATCATGTGCGTGAAGAGACAGCGTGAGTGGGTCCGGGCCCGCGTGGGCGTCTCGCGCAGCTCGAACTTCTCCGCGAGCGGCGAGCGGAACCCGCTGCCGTCGACCACGTACGAGGCCCGGAACTCCTCGCCGTGCTCCGTGCGCAGGACCGCGCCCTCGTCCGGGTCGATGTCGATCTCGGTGACCCGGGTGGCGAGCCGCGCGTCGGCGCCGTACGTGAGCGCCACGTGGAACAGGTGCGCGTCGACGTCCTGCCGAAACAGGTGGGTCTCGGTGCGCAGGTCGATCGGGACCACCAGCTGGTTGATCTCCTGCGGGTCCTGCGGCTGCCCCTCGCGGTGGTAGACGAAGCCGAAGTTCTGCTTCTGGCCGCAGTGGGGGGAGATCTCCTCGATGGTCCCCTTGTAGTTCGACAGGGCCTTCAGCTCGGGCACGTCGTAACGCTTCGCGATGAGCCGTGCCATGCCCGAGGTGTACGGGATGGTCGACTCGCCCACCGCGAAACGCGGGTGGGTGCCCGCGTCCAGGATGAGGGTCTTCACCCCGTTGCGCGCGAGCACCGCGCCCAGCATGCCCCCGGCCATGCCGCTGCCGAGGATCACCACGTCGTACCGGTCTGTTTCGTCGGCTACGACTTTGCCGCGCCCCGGCGACGCGACACGAAGGCATGGTCCGTCGTTGCGACCGTGCTCGCGCAGGGGCTGACCTACGATCACCGCCCTGGTTGTGGCTGCTCGCCACTCCCCTCCTTCCGGCCCCGGACCCGAGCTGAGGTGCGCGTCCGGCGACGCGCAGCCGAGCGGCTGGGCCTGCCCCTGTCGGTGACCCTCGCTCGCCGCGACGCCTTCACCTCGGAGAGCCGCGACGAGCAACCGTCCTCTCCGTCGGCCGCGAAGCGCGAGGCGACCTGAGCGTCGCCTCGACGCGGCATGCCGCGCCGGCCGGGTGAGCGGTCAGGGCGTGGTCCGCACTGAGAAGATCCTGCTGCGGCTGGAGTGGTCACGGCAGCGGAACCGTCCTGGACACCCCCGTCCACCGGGCTGCGCTCGCGCGACCATGGAAGATCCTTCGCGACCGCCGGCTCAAGGGCAACGACGTCCACCACGCGCTCCTGGGGATCGCCCACCTGTACGGCCTTCGTCAGGCCGGCTGATCGGATGACCGCCCGACTACCGGAAACGTCCGGGCACGCGCACGAGACCAATCGCGGGACAGCCCTTAGGCTCGCTTCCACGGTGCCCGGCGGCTCGAAGGGAAGACGTGTACGTGCATATGTACGACAACCCTGTGATCAGCGGGTTCCACCCCGATCCGAGCGTGTGCCGGGTCGGTGACGACTACTACCTGGTGTGCTCCAGCTTCGAGTACTTCCCCGGGCTGCCGCTCTTCCACAGCAAGGACCTCGTGCACTGGAAGCAGATCGGCAACGTGCTCGACCGGCCCGGGCAACTGCCGCTGCCCCTCCCCGGAGCCAAGGCGTCCGGAGGCCTCTACGCCCCCACGATCCGCCACCACGACGGCCGCTACTGGGTCATCAACACCAACATCGACGGTGGCGGCAACTTCGTCGTCTCGGCCGAGCGGCCCGAGGGGCCGTGGAGCGACCCGGTGTGGATCGACCTGCCCGGGATCGACCCCGACCTGGCGTGGGAGGAGGACGGCACCTGCTGGTGCGCCTTCTCCGGCCCCGAAGGGGGCGTCAACATGGCCAGGATCGACCCGGTCAAGGGCGAGGTGCTGGAGGGGCCTTTCGCCACGTGGTCGGGCAGCGGCCTGAAGTTCCCCGAGGCGCCGCACCTCTACCGCATCGGCGACCGGTGGTACCTGCTGATCGCGGAAGGCGGCACGGAACGCGGCCACAGCGTGTCCATGGCCCGCAGCCGCTCACCGCGCGGCCCCTGGGAGGGCGCACCCGCCAACCCCCTGCTGTCCCACGGCGGTACCGCCCGCCCCATCCAGAACACCGGCCACGCCGACCTGGTGGAGGCTCCCGACGGCAGTTGGTGGATGGTGCTGCTCGGCGTCCGCCCCCGCGGCTTCACGCCCGACGTGCACGTGCTCGGCCGCGAGACGTTCCTGACCCCCGTGGAGTGGGACGAGGACGGCTGGCCCGTCGTCGCGCCCGTTCCCGAGAGCCACGCGGCCCCGGCCGGTGCCTGGCATCCCGTTCCGGCCCCGCCCGCCCGCGACGACTTCGACGGGCCCGCTCTCGCGCCGCACTGGATCTCGCCGTTCGCCCGCCCGGAGGGCTCCTGGTCGCTCACCGAGCGCCCCGGCCGGCTGGTCCTCAACGCCACCGGCCCCACCCTCGACCGCCCCGGGTACACCTTCGTCGGCCGCCGCCAGCAGCACCACGACTGCCGCGTCACCGCCATGATCGACCCGGGTGGGGGACGCGGTGGTCTCTGCGTACGCCTGGACGAGGCCCACCACTACGAACTGGAGGCAGGGAACGGGGAGATCGGCGTCGTCGCCCGGATCGGGCCGCTGCGCCAGACCGTGGCCCGCCGGCCGGTCCCGGCCGGGCCGCTGCCCCTCACCGTGACGATCCGGACGGCCGGCCTCGTGCCCGCTTCGCCCGAACTCACCGACGGCGGGACCACGGGCCCCGACACCATCGCCTTCTGGCTCGGCGACCCCGGCGCCCCGGACGCCCGGCCGCTCGCCGAACTGGACGGGCGCTACCTGTCCACCGAGGTCGCCTGCGGCTTCACCGGCCGGGTGATCGGCATGTACGCCACCGAGGGCGCGGTCGCCTTCGACTGGTTCGAGTACACCCCGGCCCCGGCGCCGTCCGTGTGACGCTCGGCGTGCGGGCGGGTGCCGCACCCCGAGGGAACCCGTCCGCAGCCGGCTCGAACCCCGGCCGAGGCGCCTCCCCGGCTCCCGGAAGGCCTCCTCACCGGTTGGGCTAACCTGTCCCCATGCCACCCCGACCAGCCGGATCGCGCCCCACACTGTCCTTGGTGGCCAAGACCGCCGGTACGAGCGTGCCCACCGTGTCCAAGGTGCTGCGAGGCGGAACCGACGTCTCGGCGCAGACGCGCGCGAAGGTCATGGAAGCCGTGCAAGCCGTCGGCTACACCCGCCGGGCCGGAGCCAAGGGCGAGAGCGTGCGGGACGAGAGCGGCTTGTCCCACGTGCTCGACCTCGTGGTCACCCACTTCGAGGGGTCATGGGCGAACCTGTTGATAGCCGGGGTCGGGCGAGAAGCGGCAGCAGCGGGACTCGATGTCGTACTGACGCTCGCCGAGCCGCACGGCGACTGGGTGTCGCGGGTTCTGAGAAGGCGCACCCTCGGCGTGATCGGGACGCTGGTCGACCCCGCCTCGGCGCAGTTCGGCGCACTCTTCGCCGCGGGCGTCCCCGTGGTGCTGATCGACCCGATGAGCACACCGCCGTCAGGGGTGGCGAGCGTCGGCGTGGCGAACTGGGAAGGCGGCCGTATGGCCGCCGAGCACCTTCTGTCCCTCGGCCATGTGCGGATGGGGGTGGTCGCCGGCCATGCCCGCCACCTCTTCAGCCGGGCCCGCGTCGACGGTTTCCGAGGGGCGGCCGACACGGCGACCGCCGGCAGTGCCACGGTGTCGGTGGCCCACGGCGGATGGAACCGTGCCAAGGCGGCGACCGCCACCCACACCCTGCTCGACGGCGACCCGGGGATCACGGGGATCTTCGCCTGCGCGGACTCCATGGCACTCGGCGTCTACGACGCATTGAGCGCACGGGGCCTGCGGATTCCCGAGGACATCAGTGTCATCGGCTTCGACGACCTGCCCGAGGCGCAGTACATCACCCCCGGGCTGACGACCGTCAGACAGCCCAGCACCGAGTTGGGCGCCGCGGCGGTCAAGCTCCTGATCCAGCTCTCCCGGGGCGAGGACGGCGGTGCCCGGCCCCCCGCCCGCATGAAGCTGGCCACCGAGCTGGTCGTCCGTGCCTCCACCGGACCCGCCCCGGCGACCGCGGCACCACGCCGGTGACGCGGACCGGCGTGTTCCGGTCGGTCTCATCGCGGTGTTGTCGTCACGACCTGGAGGACGAGGCGGCTCGGACGGGCGGTGCCGTGACGGATCGTGTACTCCGCCGCGGTGGGCCGCGGGGTCGCCCCGGCCGGCTCGAAGGCGTTGCGTCCGACGTCCCAGCGGGGTGACGAACTCGGTGCGATGTCGACGCGCACCCGGTGGCCCGGCAGGAACGTGTGCGCCGTCGACCAGAGGTCCACGGCGAACTCCTGCTCCCGGCCCGGCTCAAGCGGCCGTCTGTCGCCCAGGCCCGTGACCGGGTCGACGGACCGCGCCGACCCCTGCTGCACGCCGTCGGTGACGACGCGGCTGCTGCCGTCCGGGTGCTCGTCGCACAGCCGCACGACCACATCCGCGTCCGTTCCCGTGGTCGTGAGGTGGACGACGGCACGGACCGCGCCCATCACCGTGAGTTCCTCGGTGAGCGGCTCGGTACGCCACGAGACCACGTCCTGCCGTGCCTCGATCGCCGCCTGGTCGGCGGCCCCCGCCTCGAACGGCGCGAAGAGGAGTACCGCACCGCCGCACGTCGGCACCGGGGATGCCGGATCGCTGATCAGCCGCCGTTCACCGTTCTCGGCCGGCTCGGTCGCGAGCGTTCCCCCGGCGTTCAGGTACAGCTCGAGCGTCCGCGTGTCGCGCGGGGGGAACTCGTCCAGTTCGATCCACCGGTTCGAGCCCATCAGGAACACACGTACCGGCGGCATGTCCGCCGCGCCCGCGCGCAGGGTGGTGTCGAACCACCGCACGTGCTGCGCGGTGAGGTCTCCGCCGCCGAGATCGTCGGCGGACGCGCCCCGGAACCAGCAGGACGGTCCGAAGCCGTGTTCCATCGCGCAGCGCACAGGTCACCTCGCGGCGCTCGGCGACCGGGCCCGGCGATTCACGGGCCGGGTCGCCGCGCCGGAGGGGAGCCGGCTCCTGAACGGGGCTCGTGTCGTCGCTCACCGGAGGGCGACCGCCGTCCACGACGTCGGCGGCAGTTCGATGGTGAGCAGCCCGTCGGCGAGTGCCGCGCCGGTGTTCGCGGCCGGGGCCACCCGGTCCTGCCGGGCGAGCGTGTTCTTCGCGTACACGTCGGGGTCGGCGAGCGTGACCGCCTCGGTGACGCGCGAGGAGCCGAGGCTGCGCACATCGATCGTGACCTGCGCGGCTTCCGCCAGGCCGCGGTTGACGAGGAAGACCGCGGCCCGGTCCTCGTCGACGGTCGCGACGGCGTCGACGACGGCCACCTCTCCGTAGCGCGCCGTTTCGTACGCGGGCGTCTCGATCAGGGGCCGGATCACCTCGCCGGCGGCGAGCCGGCTCGTGATCGAGAACGGGCGGAAGGTCGTCTGGCGCCAGGCCGGGCCGCCGGGCTCGGTCATGATCGGAGCGATCACGTTGACGAGCTGTGCGAGGGACGCCGGGGTGACGCGGTCGCTGCGGCGCAGGAGCGTCATCAGCGGACTGCCGACGACGACGGCGTCCGCCACCGTGTAGGTGTCCTCCAGGAGCCGGGGGGCGTGGCGCCACTCGTCGTGGATCTCCTCGGACTCCTGGTGCTCCTTGAGGTACCAGACGTTCCACTCGTCGAAGGAGACGTCGATCTTCTTGGTGGAGCGCTTCTTGTACCCCACGTGGTCGGCGGTCGCGACGACGGCGTCGATGAAGTGGTCCATGTCGACCGCCGAGGCGAGGAAGGAGCCGAGGTCGCCGTCGTGCTCCTGGTAGTACGCGTGGCACGAGACGTGGTCGACGTGGTCGTAGCTGTGCTCGAGTACGGTGCGCTCCCAGTGGCCGAAGGTCGGCATGGCGGATCCGGAGGAGCCGCAGACGACGAGTTCGAGGCCCGGGTCGGCCCTCTTCATCGCGGCGGCGGTGCGGGCGGCCAGCTTGCCGTAGTCGTCCGCCGCCATGAATCCGGTCTGCCAGGGGCCGTCCATCTCGTTGCCGAGGCACCACATGCGCACGTCGTGCGGTTCCGGCGTGCTGTTGGCGACGCGCAGGTCCGACAGCGCCGTGCCGGACGGGTGGTTGGCGTACTCGAGCAGGTCCAGGGCGGGCAGGATGCCGCGGGTGGCCACGTTGACCGCCAGCATCAGCTCGGAGCCGGTGAGCTCGAGCCATCTGGCGAACTCGTCGAGGCCGACCTGGTTCGACTCGAGCGAGCGCCAGGCGAGGTCGCGGCGTACCGGGCGCTTCTCGCGTGGGCCGACGGAGTCCTCCCAGCGGAACCCGGAGACGAAGTTGCCGCCCGGGTAGCGGATGGTCGTGCTGCCCAGTTCCCTGACGAGTTCGACGACGTCCATGCGGAACCCGTCGTCGTTCGCGCTCGGGTGTCCGGGCTCGTAGAGCCCGGTGTACACGCAACGGCCGAGGTGCTCGACGAACGAGCCGAAGGTGCGGCGCCGGACAGGGGCGACGACGGCCTGCCTGTCGAGTTCGATGTGGACGCGGGGCAACGCGACGGTCCTTTCCGGGGGATGGCGCGGGAGTGTCGCGGGCCGGGTGGTGCCGTCGCGGTCAGCGGCCCGCCCCTGCCGTGAGGCACGGCAGGGGCGGGCGCGGGACGGCCCGGTCCGGGTCCTGGTACCGGTGTCAGCCCTTCACGGCACCGGTGAGGCCGCCGACGATGCGCTTCTCGAAGACCGAGAAGAAGACCAGTGCGGGCAGCATGGCGAGTGAGGTGAAGGCGAGCACCTTCGCGGTGTCCGTGGAGTACTGCGAGGAGAACACCTGGACGCCGAGCGGCAGGGTGTAGTTCGCCTGCGAGTTGAGGACGTACAGGGGCAGGAGGTAGTTGTTCCAGCTGCCGACGAATCCGAGGATGCCGACGGTGACCACACCGGGCAGCGACAGCGGGACCACCATGCGGAAGAAGAACCCGAGCCGGCTCATGCCGTCGATCGCGGCGGCCTCCTCGATCTCGTTCGGGATAGCCCTGAGGAACGGCACGAGGATGATGACGGTCGTCGGCAGGCCGAAGGCGATCTGCGGGACGATCACGCCGAGCAGGTTGTCGACGAGGCCGAGGTCCTTGACGACGAGGTACAGCGGAGTGATCGCGATGACCATCGGGAACATCAGGCCCGCGGCGAACAGCGAGTACATCGCCCCCTTGAGCTTGAAGTCGTAGCGTGCGATCACGAAGCTCACCATCAGACCGAGGGCGACGATGCCGACGGTGCTGGTGATCGCGACGATGAGGGAGTTGGCGAACTCGCCCCAGAACACCGTCGACTTCAGGATGTCGAGGTAGTTGCCGACGACCCAGGGGCGCGGCAGGGCGGCCGGTTCCGTGGTGATCTGCGCGTTGGTGCGGAACCCGCCGAGCACGATGTGGAGCACCGGCGCGACGCAGACGCCGACGAAGAGCAGCGCGACGAAGTAGGTGACGGGGCTGCCCCACTTCTGCGGCTTGTCGCGGCGGCCGGCGGGTGCCTTCGGCTCCGGCACGGGGGACATCCGGGAGGCGGTGGTCGTCGCGCTCATCACACGGTCCCTTCGGTGACGGCGCCCCTGAGGTCGCGGCGCAGGACGAAGCGCTGGTAGATCAGCGCGACGACGAGCGAGATCACGAACATCACGACCGCGACGGCGCTGCCGTAGCCGTAGTTGCCCGCGTTGCGGCCCTGGGCGAGCATGTAGATCGCCATGGTCGAGGTGCCCGCGGTGCCCGAGACGTACTGGCCCCAGATGATGTAGACGAGGTCGAACAACTGCAGCGAGCCGATGATCGACAGGAAGGCCCAGATGCGGATCGTCGGCCCCAGCAGTGGCAGCGTGATGCGGCGCTGGATCTGCCAGTAGGAGGCGCCGTCGATCTGCGCGGCCTCGAAGATCTCGTCCGGGATCGACTGCAGGCCGGCGAGCATCAGAATCACCGCGAAGCCGATGTACTTCCACGTGATGATGGCCATCAGCGTCCAGATCGCCAGGTCCGGGTCGGCGATCCAGTCGGCCTCCAGGGAGCTCAGGCCGATCCGGTGCAGCAGGTCGTTGACGGCTCCGTCGCTCTGGAGCATCAGGCTCCAGCCGGTGCCGACGATGATCTCGGAGATGATGTAGGGCACGAAGACCAGGACGCGGATGACCGAGCGGCCGCGGATCCTCTGGTTGAGCAGGAGCGCGAGGACGATCGCCAGCGGACCCTGGATGACCAGTGAGAGCACCAGGATGAGGCCGTTGTGCCACAGGACGTCGTGGAAGGCGGGGTCGGTGAGGATCAGCTCGTAGTTGTTCAGGCCGACCCAGTCGGTGGGCTCTCCGTAGCCTTTCCACTGGTAGAAACCGTAGTACGCGGCGAGCGCGACCGGGAAGATCACGAATGCCAGGAACGTGATGACCGCCGGTGCGGACAGGACCGCGATCTCCAGTCGCGTCCTGGCACGGCCTCGGCGGTGCGCAGCCGCTCGCGGCGGAGCCGGGGGCACGGACGTGGCCGCGTCCCCGGCTCCGGGCGTGCCCTGCGGCCGGCGGCCGTCGGCCGTGTCGGTGCCCAGGGTGTCGCTCATGTCTGCTTGCTCAGCCCTTCTCGGCGGCAGCCTTGACGTCCTTGACGATGTCGGCGGCGGAGCCCTTGCCGGCCATCAGGTTCACGACGGCGATGTTCATGGCGTTGCCGACGTTCTGGCCGTACACGGTGTCGAGGAACTGCATCGAGTAGGCGGCCTTGTTGAAGGCCTGCAGTGCCGAGATGTTGTAGGGCTCGGTGACGACCCCCTGGGCCTGCTTGTTCACCGGAATGGTGTCGAAGTCCTCGGCGTAGGCCTCCTGCTGCTCCTTGGTCACGACGAACTGGAGGAAGCCCAGGGCCTCGTCCGGCGCGTTCTTGGAGAGCGAGTATCCGCCGGCGCCGCCCATGATGGCGGACGGGTCGCCCTTGCCGCCGGGAACGGCGGGGAAGGGGAACCAGCCCAGGTCGGGGAGCGGCTTCTTGTCCGGGGTCAGATCGGCGATCACACCGGGATTCCAGTTGCCCATGAGCTCCATGGCCGCCTTGTGGTTGGCGATCATGCCCGCCGAGGACCCGGCGCCCTGCTGCGACGTCGCCGTCAGGAAACCCTTCTGGAAGGGTTCGGTCTCCAGGAGTCCGGCGAGGTCCTCACCGGCCTCGGTCCAGCACGGGTCGTCGAACGTGAGCGACTTGGCGGCCTCCTGCATGGTCTCCTGGCCGCACTCGCGCAGGGCGAAGTTGTAGTACCAGTGGGCGGCCGGCCAGGCGTCCTTGGCGCCGACCGCGATCGGCGCGACCTTGATCGCCTTCAGCTTCGCGACGGCGTCCTCGAGCTCGTCCATCGTCGTCGGCGGCGAGGCGATGCCGGCCTTCTCGAACAGGTCCTTGCTGTAGTAGATGCCCTCGGGCTGCGTGTCGAGCGGCATCGCGTAGACCTTGCCGTCGATCGAGACGCCCTCGAGGGCCGCGTCGCCCACGTTCGCCCTGTCGGTGTCGGTCAGTTCCAGTGCCCGGATCTGGCCGGCGTCGACCATGGCCTGCATCTTGCCGCCACCGCGCTGCAGGAAGATGTCGGGCGCGGAGTTCGAGTTGAGCGCGTTCTGCAACTTGCCGTCGAGGTCCTCGTTCTGGACCGACTGGATCTTGATCGTGACGTCCGGATGCAGCTCGTGGTACGCCTTCGCGGCGTCCTTCCAGAACTGCACACCGCGCCCTTCCATCGCGTTCGTCCAGAGGGTCACCGTGCCCCGGCCGCCGGACGAACCGCTGCCGTCGTCACCGCCGGCGCAGCCGGCAGCGGCGAGTGCGATGCACACGCCGGTCGCGGCAGCCGTCGCGCGGCGGGTCTTCCTCGTCATCGTGGAACTCCCTGATCTGTCGTCAGTGATCCGACTACTGATAGTTTGCGCAAACTAATGGGCCATCCGCGAAGCAGGAGCAAGGTGTACCGCCGAAAATGAATGCGAGGCAACCAACAGTTTTCGCAAGTTGTGCAATCGTTACTGACGTAGTGGCAGTTGTCGGTGATCACGAACGGGTGCGGTGGGATCGCCCGCGGCCATGGCCCGTCCGACGTGGCGTTCCTGCCCGTCGACGGAACCGTCGCCGGGTTCGAGGGTGACGAGGCCAACGTGCCCGTCACCCTGACACCCGAGCGGGCGGTGGAGGACGCGGCGGCTCCTGGCGCCACAGCGGCCTGTGTCATCCACCGCGAACTGTTCGGCAACCCTTCCGCCAGCGTCGGACAGCCCGACGTCGTGGAGCGGTTCGGCCGCGCCGCCCGGAAGAGTGGCATCGGGCCCCGCGTCGTGGCCGAGGGCGAGGTCGTACCGATCTGGCATCGTGACCCACCCGACCATGGAGTGCGACAGGCCGGGTGCGGCAGGATGGAGGATCAACGAGGCTCATACGCCTGTGCGTCGAGGCGTCGAGCCCTTCCCCGGCGGCACGGGGGCCCCGTGCGTTCCGGTCCCTCGTCCGCTCGCGGCACCGTCACCCGCGGCGAGGCAGGCGTTCGGCAGGGCGGCGTCGAGGGTCCGGACCCACCAGGCCCGATGAACGAGCCGTCGCAGGCTCACCCCTGATGTCATGATGCGGGACCGACAGTGAGGAGCACACCCGTGACCGAGGCGAGGTCCTTCCTGCTCGAACGCCTCCACGCGGCCGACCTGACCGACGTCGTCGCGATCGAGCCGGCCACCGGAGGCCTCGCCGCGACCGCGGGGCTCGCGCGCCGCGTCGACGGCACGTCGGTGTTCGTCAAGGCGTTCGGCGAGCCGCCGTCGGACGACGTCTTCGCCGCGGAGGCCGAAGGCCTCACCGTGTTGCGCGAGGCGGGCGGCATCGCCACGCCCGAGGTCGTCCTCACGGACCGCGACCTGCTCGTGCTGTCCGTGCTGCGGCCCCGGCCGGACACCGAGGCCTTCTGGGAACAGCTCGCACATGCGCTCGCCCACCTGCACACCACCACGCGGTACCCCCGATTCGGCTGGCACCGGGACAACTGGCTGGGCCGTCGCCGACAGGTCAATACCTGGGCCGACGACGGGTTCGAGTTCTTCGCCCGGCACCGTCTGCTGCGCTGGCTCGACGAGCGACGTGTCCGGGAGGCGCTCGACGCCGCGGACCGGGCGGCGCTGGAGCGGCTGTGCGACCGGCTGCCCGAGCTGCTTCCGGTCAGGCCCGCGTGCCTGACGCACGGCGATCTGTGGGCACTGAACGTCATGGCCGCCCCCGACGGGCGGCCCGCGCTGATCGACCCTGCCGTGTCGTACACGTGGGCCGAGGTCGACCTGGCCCACCTGTGGACGACGGCGCCGCCGCCCGAGGCGCACGTGTTCTTCGAGCTGTACGCCGAGCTGACCGGACTCGACCGCGACTGGCGCGAACGGATGCCGATCCTCCAACTACGTCAACACCTGGCCGTGATCGCCCAGTTCGACCCCGACTGGGGCGCCGCCGACCTCGTGCGCGCCACGCTCGCCCCCTTCCGGCAGCGGCCCTGAGCTCCCGCGAGAAGTACGACGCACCGCGCCGGCTCGGCGCCGACCGCGCGGGCCTCCTCGCCCGCCTCGTGCCGGTGGGCACACTGATCACCCCGTCGCACTCGGCCTCGGCCGGGCAGGCCCCGCCGACGTCACCGGCGCGCCCGCTACCGCTGCTCGAGGAGAGGACGCGGTGCAGCCGGCAGGTCCCGAGGCTGTGCGGTGCGTTCGGCGGGCAGGGCGGTGCAGTAGGTTTCCGACTCGATCGGGTGGGGCCGGGCTGTGGCGAGGAGATCGTGGCCCATGAAGCGGCGGGCCTCGGTCCACTCGTTTCATGCTGGGCCGGGTCCGCCCCGACGAGCCGGACGACGGCGGTGCGTCAGCAAGGTCGGCAACGGCTCGGTGCGAGTCCTGAGCTGTGCGCCGGAGGTGCCCACGACGAACGGGTTGGCAGTGGTGTTCGGCGTCCTGCGCAGCTGTGCCATGCGTTCCAGGCCGTAGTCGCAGAACGCGTGGTTTCTCAGTTCGACGTCGACTCCGGCCTGGCTCATCTTGGAGGCGAAGCCAAGGACCGAGTTGAGGTAGGTCTGCTTGTCCGCGGTGGGGGTGGGCGGGTTGGTGCCGCCCCACAGCATTGCGGTGTGCGCGCCGCCCTGCCAGCGGACGGGGAAGATCGGTGAGACGCTGCCGCGGGTGTGGCCCGGCGTGTGGTGGAGCCGGACGGTGGTCCCGCCCAGGGTCAGGCTCTGGCCGTCGGTGATGTCCAGGTCGCGGGTGGGTGCGTTGGCCGGCCGGCTGGCGGCGAGGGTGTTCCAGTCGGCCGGGGCCATCATGACGCGGGCGCCGTAGGTGTCGGCGAGGTACTGGGCGCCGCCGAAGTGGTCGCCGTGGCCGTGGGTGACGACGACGTACTTGATCGTCGACGGGTCGGCCCCCGGGGCGCGCAAACCCGAGACGATGTACCGCTGGGCCTCCGTCGGATTGTTCAGGGCGTCGATGAGGATGATCCCGCCCGAGGTGAGGATCGCCGTGGCGGACACCCAGCCGGCGCTGAGCACCGCGACGTCGTCAAAGATCTTCAGGGGCGCGGGAGCAGTGGGCCGCGGAACGCGGAAGCCCGCGGTGAGCGCGCTGATGAGGCTGGTGAGGATCGGGTTGTCACCGGCCAGTTCGGCAGCCGTGTCGAAGTAGTCCTGTGCGGTCGCGGCTGCGGCGCGCCCCGGAAGCAGGGGCGTCGCGCCGGCGGTGAGCGCCGCGGCGGCGCCGAGCTGCCAGAAGCGGCGGCGTGTGAGGGTCCCGTGGCCTGCGGAGAGTGCCGGGCGGGTCGTATCGGTCGTGGGCTCGCTCATGAGTGCGGCTCCTTGCGGGCGAATGGGTGGGGGGATGCTTCAGGCAGTGACGGTGACTCGTTCGTCCTGTCGATCGGTCGCGGTGTCGCCGAGAGGGCCAGTCCGGCGTTCTTCGAGGAGGAGGTCGCCCATGGCGGATCCGGCGGGCAGGACCGGGCCAAGCGCGAGCAGGCCGCGGTCGCGCGGGATCATCGGGTTGCGCTCGCCGCGGTCGACCACCGGCCGCAGCTTCTCGTCCGACTCCACGGTGACGCCCTCGATGCCGTGACGGAGGACCGAGCCAGGCAGTTGGGCGGCGTGGTTCACCGAGCGGATCGGCGGGGTGCCCGGAACGGTCACAGCCATGCTCCTTGATCGCTTGGCGGTCGTCGCCGGTGCGGGGCGACAACCCTGATGTGCGGGAGCATGGACGTGTGACCACTTGGGATCCCATGGCGAGGCCGATAGTGAATGCGGCTCCTCGGTGGCGGATCCGATATTGCGTCAGTCGCCGTGGGCGAGCGAGTCATCATGCGTCCCACACGCGCCCGATGTGTCGTCAGGAAAGTCGGCATCCGATCAGCATCAGTCTCCGCGCATTCCGGGACGGCTGTCCGAACGGACGCCTGGTCGGTGGCGTCACAACAGCTTGGTTCGTGCGGAAGCGCAGGCAGGGAGCCGTCTTTCAGGAGTCCGAAGTGCTGCGCACTCTGTTCAGTTCAAAATCTAGCGTTTGGGTATTTGTGCAGTTCAGGGCCTTGCTGGCTCACCTTCGGTCAGTAAACGGTCAGCGTGTGTCGCAGCCGAGTCCTCGCCGCCGACCACCCACCAGCTACGCAGAGGCGGGTGTCTGATCGCTGACTTTGAGCTCGGAATGTTCGACCCATGGCCCGACTGCCGCCCGCGGCACGGGGTCTTCCTCAACGCACTCACCGGCGCCGACCTCGCAGGCGAGGTCGGCGCCCGGCAACCGGGCCACCCGGCCGAGACCGGATACCTACTGCCGTATCAGAACGGTTTCCCCGACGATGCCTTCGACGGCGCAGACCCCTCGGGCAGCGAAGCGTTCCGGGCCGGACAACGCCGGGTGAAGGAAGAACTCGCCATCTCCGACACCTGCTACGCCGTCGACATCGCCGCCCGGCTGTCGGTCGATCTCGGCTCTCTCGGAGCGGACGGGGAAGTCACCGGGCACGGGGTGTTCGCCCTGACCGCATGCGCCCGGGAGCACGGCCGCCCGGCCGGGGTGCTGCCGGTCCGACGGTGCGATGCCCAACGACGGCGCGCCGGGTTGTGAATGCTCACGGCGCGTCTTCCTAAGATGATCCCTCGTATACGGGTGAGGATTTGAGGAGGGGGACACATGATGGACAGCCGCGCGGACGGCCCCTCGGTGGTGGGGTTCCGGCAGGCGCGTGAGGAGTGGATCGAAAGCAGGATCCAGGACTTCGCCGACGTGCTCGAGACCGCCGGTCCGGATCTGTACGAGCTGCTGCCGGCCGATCTGGGTGAGCGGCGCCTGGCCGCGGCGGTCACCGTGGCCAGGGTGGCCACGGACGAGGCGCGCGCCCGCTCCGTGGCGGAGACTGTCCGCCTGCTCGAGCGTCTGATTCCGGGCGGGCACCGCCACGACCTGACGGGTGCGGCCCGAGCGCTCCGCTCGCGGCTGGCGACCTGAGGTGAGCCGGCCGTCTGGTCGTGGAACGCCGCCGCATGGGAGGAGATGGCCCTGTGGTGGTGGAGACGGCATCAGCCGCGCACCAGTGATCCCGCACGGGACCTCGCCGAGTGGCGCTCGCGCTGGTCTGCGGAGATTCCCTGGGACGGTGACATCGACATGCCCGAGCAGGCGCCGCGACGGCACGGTCGTACGCTCCTCACGCCCGCCGAGTTCTTCGCCTCGGAACCCGAGCCGCTGAGACTGCTGGCCCACGCGGTCCTCAGGTCGCCCCGAACGGTCGCCGCCGTCGAGGACGCCGTTCTGCTGCGCGAAGAGCATCTCCAGGGCGCGGGCGTTGCAGCGGTGCTGCACGGCCGCGCAGTGCGGGCCCGCGGCGAAGAGGGCCGCGCGCCCCGGGGCGTCAGTGCTCCATGCGTACGCGCGGATCAGCCCTTCCCGTACGAGATCCTCGCAGCCGTCCCGCAGGAGGGCGGCCCGTTCGAGCACCTTGTCGGCCGGCCCCTGTGCCTTGGTGCAACCTGATCTGGATCTCCTCCGCCCGGCCCGGCCGGTCCAGCGAGATCACCGCCGCCCGCCACGACAGGATCACCGCGCGTCTCCGCGAGGCCGGCCTCGGCGCCCTGGCCGACCTCGGCTTCGTCGGCCTGGACGACCAGCCCGACGACGACCCCGTGATCATCACCGGCCGCAAGACCCCCCGGGAACCACCAACTCACCGATGCCGAGAAGGAAGCGAACCGGCTGATCAGCCGCGAACGCGCCGCCGGTGAGCACGGGTTCGCCCACCTCACGTCCTGGCGCATCCTGACCGAGGTCCGCACGAACGCCCGCCACGCGACCACCCTCCTGCGGGCCCACCTCGTCCTCGCGAACACCGGTGCAGAGGTGACCGACGATCACCCCCGCAGTGATCATGATGCTGACCGGCAGGAGTCCGTCACTCCCGGACCACACCAGCCTCGCGAGCTGCGGAATCAGGATGAAACGATCCCACTGGTCGTTCGCGGTGTTCGCCGTACCTATCCAGCACCTGAGCGGCGAGCCTCGTCCAGGACGTCACGCAGTGCCCAGTAGGCGGGTTTCGCCTCGTACGTCGCGTCCCAGGGGAGGGCGTTTCCCGGACTCGGGGGATAGTGTCGCAGGTCAGCCGTGGAGCCGTACTTGTCGGTGAAACCCCAGGTCGAGAACGAGGTGCAGTTGGGTTCTTCACCGCAGACTGCGAGTTTCCCCGCCAACTGGCGGGCCTGGATGTCCTCTTCGTCCTCGTCGACGAGGACGTCCGCCTCCGAGACCCGGGCCTTCAGGCCGAGCCCGGCCAAAGCCCGGACCTTGCGTCGGAAGACCTCGGGGTCGGTACGGTCGCCGACGGCGTATTCGTGGTCCTGGAAACCGACGCCATCGATCGGAACGCCCCGCTCCTTCAACCGGATCAGCAACGCGTAGAGGGCATCCCAGCGTGGACCGTCCTCCTCCACCCCGTACTCGTTGAGGTACAGCACCGCGTGCGGGTCGGCCTCGCGGGCAGCATGGAAGGCGATGTCGATGTACTGCTCACCCATCGCTTCGAACCACAACTGTGGCCGCACGCCCCGGTTGCCGTTGGAGTAGTCATCGTCCTCGTCGGACATGGGCTCGTTCACCACGTCCCATTCCGCCACCTTCCCCCGGAAGTGGCCCGCTACCGCGCGTATGTGCTCCACCATGACGCGCCTGCGTTGCTCGTGCGTCATCTCGGCGCGCATCCATGCGGGCAGGGCTTCGAACCAGACGAGGGTGTGGCCGTGCACCTTCATCCTGTTGGCCTCGGCGAAGTCCACCAAGGTATCGCCTTCCGCGAACGCGAACACACCGCGTCGAGGCTGGACGAACTGCGGCTTGAAGTCGTTCTCCGGCGTCAGCATGGAGAACTCCTCACCCGCCGTCCGGCGGTAGGCGCTGTCGGTCAGCAAGGGGCCCGCGGCCAGGGCGGTTCCCATGCGGATCGGGCGTGGGAGAACCGCCGCCAGATCACGCATCGCATCGCTGGACCGGGGCACTCGCAGGCCGGGCGCGTCCACGACGGACATCCGGCCTCGTCCCAGTGACCGCGCGTGGAGATCGCTGAGGGTCCAGCCCTTCCCGCGGGCTCCCGCGTCCGCGCCGAACCAGATGCGGCCACTGCCGAAGACGTCCCGCGCGGGAACGGTTCCCACGACCCTGCCGTCGGCCTCCAGCACGAGCCTGTCTGCGCGGACTTCGACGGCGAGGCGGACTTCGAGCCCCAGGCCGCTCCCGAAGGTCCGGGTCATCGCAGGTCTGTCGGAGTCCCCGTCCCAGCGGTCGATCCGGAGCCTCCCGCCGGCCACGCCGATGCGCACGCCGCGCCGTTCGTAGCGCCATTCGTCGTAGATGACCGGCGTCTCACCGTACAGATGCAGGTAGGCACCCGTGTCGTCCCTGCGCCGCAGGCCGGCTTCGATCCGGACATCCCCTCGGAACACCATGTGGGGACCGCGCAGGTTCACCGGTGGGTTCGGCTGTCCGCCGGTACCGTCCTGGCGTGTGATGCGCCGGTCGAGGGGTGTGATCCGTACCCCTGTGCGCGTGGGCTTCCCGCCGGCGAAGTGAGCCCAGTCCCTGCCGTTCAGGAGGTCCTCCACAGCTCCTCCCGCGGGCGCGGAGGTGCCGGCACGGTCCCCCGAGACACCAGCGACCAAGGCACACACAACCGCGATGACAGCGCTCTTTCGAAACCGCATGAACAGCAGCACTCCGTATCCTCAGCCCGTCTTCCGACGGCATCGCCGCCCTCAGCCACACCGTCACCGAGCACCGTCGTCCCCAGCCGCGGCAAGCACGGTGCGCAACCGATCGCGCCGCCCCGCTGTGACTGATCGCCATTGTTTCAGGTGCGAGTGAGGGACCGTCGGCCGAGGACCGTTCGGGAACGACGGCCGGAGAGCGGTCGGTACGGTCGGCAAGGGGATCGTTTCATCCTGATTCCGCAGCTCGTAGGGCTGGAGGTGGGGTTGGTGCGGTCCGGGAGTGACGGACTCCTGCCAGTCAGCATCATGATCACTGCGGGGGTGATCGTCGCTTGGTCAGTCCCTGCATCCGCGAGGTCTGGGAGGACGCCTTCCCCGAGCTGCTCCGTACCGCTCGGGCCGACACGACCGCAGCGTGAGGCTCATTCCGCTCCACGAGCGTCTCCTCGCCGACATCCTCGACCTCGGCTCCCCCTATCCTCCGGTCATCACCGGCGGACACGCCGTGCAGGCGCACGGCCTGGTCGAACGCTTCAGCCGCGACCTCGACGTCGCCACCGAGAACCCCGCTCCGATGCAGGAGATCGTCGCCTCACTCACCGCAGGGCTCAGCGCGCGCGGATGGCGGACCACACACGTCCAGACCGATCCGCTCAGCGGCCGGTTCCTCGTCACCGATCCGGACACGGCGAGGAGTGCGAGGTCGACGTCCTCCAGGAGGCGTTCTGGGCTCCGCCCGCCCAGACCCCCTACGGCCCCGTTCTTTCCCCCCGACGACGTGATCGGCACCAAGGTCCGTGTCCTCGCCGACCGCGGCACTGTCCGCGACCTCATCGACGTCCAGGCCGCCTCCCGCCACCGCTCCACCGCCGACCTCGAATCCCTGGGCCGTCGTCGTGCCCACGACGAGTTCGGCCTCGAAGGCCTCCGGGACCGGCTCGTCGGCGCGGACCGGTACGAGGACGAGGACTACACCGCGTACGGGCTCACCTCCCGGCAGATCGACGAACTCAAGGCGTGGGCACTGGAGTGGGCGGAGGATCTGGGTGCGCGGATCCACGACGAGAACGCCTGGGGCGAGGGCGCGGAAACAGGAACGGTCCGGGTCAGCGGGCGTTGCTCCAGCCGCCTGTGCCGGCGGAGTACGAGTCGAGCAGGTCCACCACGAAGACCAGGGTCGAGCCCGCCGGGATCAACGGCGAGGGCGACTGGTTGCCGTAGCCGAGACGCGGGGGAACGACGATCTCACGCCGACCGCCGACCTTCATCCCCCTCAACCCCCGGTCCCAGCCCTTGATGACCCTGCCGCTGCCCAGGGCGAACTTGAACGGCTGGTCACGGTCCCAGGAGGAGTCGAACTCCTTCCCCGTCTCGAAGGTCACCCCGACGTAGTGGACCCTGACCACCGTGCCCGGCTTCACCTCGGCCCCGTCCCCGACGACCAGGTCCCGGACGGTCAGCTCGGCAGGCGCAGCACCCTCCGGGACGTCGACCTCTGGCTTCGTCAGTTCACTCATCGCAGTTCCGTCACTCTCCGTCGCAGACCCTCGTGCGGGCCGACCCGGCCCATGGACACTCCATGCGGCAGAGGATCACGCTAACGCGCATGCCGGTTTCCGGAGCGCACCGGATCAGTGGCCGCGCACGGCGGTCCGCCGCACCGCCGGCGCACGAGCCCCCGCACACTCGGGCGGGACGCGGTGGCTCGGGTTGCACGGCAGCCGCCCGGACGGGAAGCGGCACAGAGGGCCCGGGCCGACGCGCGCCGCTCAGTCGACTGCGTCGAGTCGCGCCGCCGCCCGCAGGTCCCTGAACGACGAGATGACCTCGGCCAAGCCGTGCCGCAGGGGCATCTCCGGCTGCCCGCCGAGCCAGGGTCTTTGAGAAGTGATCGGGCCTTGCCCCCGCAGGTGGCGGAACAGCGGGCGACGGCCTGGGTCGACTACGTGGTGGTCGGCGTCATCATCGCCTGCACCGCTCTCACCGTCGTCAACACCAGGCGATGGACACCGCGAGCCGCCGCCGCGAGTTCGCACTGCTGAGGCTGACCGGCAGCAGCCGTTCGCAGGTGCGGGGAACGGTACGGAGGGAGAGCTTCACGGTGGCGGCCGTCGGAGGCGTCCTGGGCACCCTGCTGCCGGTCCCGCCGCCGGCCCTGGTCGCGCTGGCGCTGGCCGGCGAACCGTGGCCGACGGTGCCGGTGCCGGGCTGGCTCGCGATCGTCGGGTCGACGGCGCTGCTGGCGGTGGCGGGTGCGATGCCGCCCACCCGGCTGATGCTCCGTGCCGGTCCGGTGGACGCCATCGGGACGAAGGAGTGAGACGACGGATGACGGATGCGCGTCACCGGCGGGCCGTCCGGGCCATGCCGGTGACGCGCATCCGCGAGCGGTGCGAGCGGTGGGGAACGTCGGCGGGCCGGGGGTCAGCCGGTGACGGTGTCCCGCACCGGGGCGAAGCGCCGCTGCAGAGCGGACAGGCCGCTGCCGTACAGCTCCCTCACGAGAGCCCGGGCGCCGGCGGAGTCCGCCGCGTCCTCCACGGAGTCGGCCCACCACTCGACGAGCGCCTCGTCGGTGTCGGTGACGGGGGTGACGCGAAGGGTCGAGACGCTGCGGCGTACCGGGAAGGGATGCTCGACCAGTTCGTAGGAGAAGGTGCGGGCGGTGTCGTCGAGGGCGGTCAGGCGCTCGGTCACCACGGTGACGCCGTCCGCGAACCGCAGCCGTCGCAGGGAACCGACCGTGGTCGGTCCGCCTTCCTCCAGGACGCTGGACTCGACGGCCGGGTGCCAGACGTCGAGTCCGCCGAAGGGACGGACGGTCTGCCAGACGGTGTCCGCGGTGGCGGGGACGACGGCGCTGGTGAAGGTGTGTGCCATGAGAGTGCTCCTGGTGCGTGACGACTGTCGATGGGGTGGAGTGAGGCGGGGGTTGGGCGGTGTGGGGCAGTGGTGCGGAGTGGGAGGGCGCGCCCCGCGTCAGACGGTCACGTCGTCGATCAGCCGACTGGTGAGCGCGGACAGACGGGCGACGTACTCGGCGTCGAGTGCCTGGGGCTCCGAGGGAAGGGTCTGCTCCTCGCTGTGGAAGTAGGCTCCGGTCACCGTGTCGAGAGCGGGGTGGTCCACGAGGCGGCGGGTGGCCGCGACGCCCTTCTCCAGCGGCTCCTGCGCGGGCAGGCCGGACGCCTTGGTCATCGTCGTCGCCATGAACGTCGCCGGGTGGACGGCGTTGACCGTGACACCGGTCCCGGCCAGCCGTGCGGCGAGGTCCGCCGTGTGGCTGATCAGCGCCAGTTTGGAGCGGCAGTAGGCGTCGGCCTGGGTGAAGTCGCGCTCATGCTGCGGATCGTCGAAGTCGAACAACTGCTGCCCGACGGAGGCCACGTTGACGACACGGGCGGGTGCCGCCCGGCGCAGCAGGGGGAGCAGCTCGCGGGTGAGGAGGACCGGGGCCAGGTAGTTGACGGCCAGCCGCAGCTCGTAGCCGTCGGCCGAGGTGTCGCGGACGGTGGCGCCGGCCTCGAAGCCCACACCGGCGTTGTTCACGAGGACGTCGAGCCGGCTGTGGCGGGCGGTGACCTCCGCCGCGAGGCGCTTCACCGCGGCCAGTGAGGAGAGGTCGGCGGTGAAGACCTCCCCGCCGGTCGTGGCGGCGACCCGCGCCAGCCGCACCGGGTTCCTGCCGTGCAACAGCAGACGGTGTCCGTCCGCGGCGAGGTCCTCGGCCAGCGCGCGGCCGAGTCCGTCGGAGGCTCCGGTGATCAGGACGGTTGCCATGCGAGTGCCTTTCGGGAGGGGGCGCGACCGCGTCGCACCACACCCGCCCGGGATGCGGCGCCGACCAGTCGCCTGTCGCCAACAAGTGTCAGCTTAAACCAACACCTGTTGAATGCAGGTGGCCGATACGATGGATCACGTCCACGCCGAAGCGGTCTGAACCGTCCGAACGGTCCGAACGGCCGGAACGGTCCGAGCGGCAGACGAAAGGAACACCGCGTGGCGGCACGACGCCCCGACAGCGACATCAGCGCGACCCACGACCGGGCCGAGTCCCCGGCCCGTAGCTGGACGCGTCCCGCCAGCCGGGGCGACCGTCGTCTGGAAGCGCTGCTCACCGCCGCCGAGGCGCTGATCGCCGAGAAGCCCTTCGCGGACATCTCCGTCGGTGAGCTGGCCGCCAGGGCCGGCATCTCGCGGCCGACCTTCTACTTCTACTTCGACACCAAGCACTCCCTGCTGGCCGCGCTGCTGGAACGCGTCATGCACGACAAGCTGGAGATCGCCCTGCGCGGCTTCACCACCATGGACGCGGACCCCACGCCCCAGCGGACCTTCGCCGGCAACTACACCGAGATCCTGGCCCTGTGGCGCGAGCATGCCGCCGTGGTCCTCGCCGCGTCCGACGCCATGGCCTCCGACGCCGAGCTGCGCGCGGTCTACACCGATCTGCTCGACCTGTTCGTCCGGCCCGCCACCGCGTGGATCGAGCAGGAGCGTGCGAACGGACGGGCCCCGGCCGGCGTCGACGCGGCCACGCTCGCCACCACGCTGGTCTGGATGAGCGAGCGCAACCTCTACGCGGCCCTCCTCGGCATGGAGCCGCGCGTCTCCGACGAACAGCGGGTGGCCGCCCTCGCCGAAGTCTGGATCCGCAGCGTCTTCGGCAGCCCTCCGCCACCCGGCCCGGTCCCGGCCCGGTGACCCGCTCCTGCCGCCGGAGAGCGTCCTCCTAGGACAGGGCCATCAGGGTCCGGCGCAGCCACTTGAGCCGGGCGTCCCGGGCGTCGCGGGACACGGCGGCCTCGGGGACGAGGAAGTCGAACCCGTGGAAACCGCCGGGGAACACATGCAGCTCGGCGTCACCGCCGGCCGCCCAGATCCCCGAGGCGTAGGCGACCACCTCGTCCCGGAACGTCTCGGCGGAACCGGCTTCGAGGTACGTCGGCGGCAGCCCGGACAGATCCTCGGCGCGGGCGGGCGCGGCGTACGCGGGCACGTCAGAAGTGCCCCGGCGCGCGCCGAGCACATGGGTCCAGGCGGCCTCGTTCGTGGCGCGGTTCCACCCGCCGCGTTCCGCGAGCTGGACGGCGGAGAGCGTGTCGTTGCGGTCGTCGAGCATGGGGCAGACCAGCATCTGTCCCACCGGGCGCAGTCCCGTCCCGTCCCGCAGGCGCAGCGTCAGGCCGGCGGCCAGGGCGCCGCCCCCACTGAACCCGACGACGAGAACACGTCGGGGATCGATCCCCAGCTCCGCCGCGTGTGCGGCGATCCAATCGATGCCGGCCATGCCGTCGTCGAGCGCCGCGGGGTAGGGGTGTTCCGGGGCCAGGCGGTACTCGACCGACACCACGGCCGCCCGGAGTTCCTCCGCCCACCCGAGGACGTAGTCCAGGTTCTGCCGGGCGTGGCCCATGACCATGCCGCCGCCGTGCAGGTAGTACAGGACGGGGAGCCGTCCCACGACCCCGGTGGGTCGGCACAGCAGCAGGGGTAGGCCGGCGGCGTCGTCGGCCGGACGGGCGAGGTGCTCCTCGACGGTGAAGACACCGTCGCGCCGCAGCTCGTCCAGGTCCGGCGTGTGCGCGGATGCCGCCCGGACCTTCTTGATGACCTCGTGGGTAAGGGTGATGCGCAGGGCGTCGAGGTCGACCGCTGCGGCGAGTTCCGGGTCGACGGGCGGCGGTGTGCCGGGCATGGGTGCTCCACGGGTTCGGTCGGTGTGCCGGGCAGCGGGATCATGTGTGGTCGCGCACGGCACGGCCAAGCCACCTTGCCGACCTGGCAAGACGTGCTGTCACCCTCGCACTCCGGGGTTGTCGACGCTGTCCGGCGCCCGGCCGCCGGGCATCTCCTCCGACGACTCCCACGACTTCCACGACTCCCACGACGTGACGACGCGCATCCGTTCGCCCTGGGGGCCGAAGAGACTGAGGAACTCGACGGGCCGGTCACCCGCGTTGCCCAACGCATGGGGCAGCCGGGTGTCGAACTCCGCTGCCTCCCCGGCCGCCAGGACCACCTGCCGGGTGCCGGCGGTGATGCGCAGCCGTCCGTGCAGGACGTAGATCCAGCTGTGGCCCTGATGGGTGTGCAGGCCCTGGCCCGAGGCGGTCGTCGCCCCCGTCGGCAGCACGTGCTTGTGGGCGTGGGGACCGCCGTAGTGACGGACCAGGGGGAGGACCGTCTGATCCTGACCGGGTACGGCGACGGGGCGCAGGTGGACGCGCGGGTCGCCGGTCGGCGGCGCGCCGACGAGTTCGTCGAGCGGCAGGCCGTAGGCGGCGGCGAGCGGCAGCAGCAGATCGAGGGTGTACTTGCGCTGTCCGGACTCCAGCCGCGACAGCGTGCTCGGGGAGATGCCGCTGCGCTCGCTGATGTCGTCCAGTGTCGCGTGCCGCTGCTGCCGCAGTGTCCGCAGCCGTCCTCCGACCGCGCGCAGTACTTCCTGCAGGTCATCGTGGTTCACACCCGCATCTTGCCAAACCGGCAAGACGCCTTGGGTGCCGCCGGCGGCCGGGTGCACGATCACCGCCGGAAGACCGGAGAAGGGAACACCATGACCACACACACCCGCAGCACCGAGTCACGATCGGCCGACGGACACGGCGGCCAGGTCCACGACGCCGTCGTGGTCGGTGGCGGCGCGGCCGGTCTGAACGCGGCGCTCACCCTCGGACGTGCTCGCCGCACCGTCCTGCTGATCGACGCCGGACGGCAGCGCAACGCACCCGCGCACAGCATGCACAACTACCTCGGCCACGAGGGCATCGCTCCCGCCGACTTCCTCGCCCTCGCCCGGCGGGAGGTCACCCGTTTCGGGACGCGCACGGCCGAGGCATCGGTCGTCGCCGCGCAGCGCGCCGCGGACGGGAACTTCGAGGTCGCACTCGACGACGGCACCGTCGTACGGGCGCGCCGCCTGCTCCTGGCCACCGGCCTGGTGGACGAACTCCCCGACGTCCCGGGGGTCGCCGAGCGTTGGGCGCGAGAGGTGCTCCACTGCCCGTACTGCCACGGCTGGGAGGTGCGGGACCGGGCGATCGGAGTGCTGGCCACCGGCCCGGTCGGCGTGGAGCAGGCGCTGCTGTGGAGCCAGTGGAGCGACGACATCACCCTGTTCACCCACACCGGGCCGCGACTCGACGACCCGGCGCGCGCCCGGCTCGCCGCGCGGGACGTGCGGGTGGTGGAGGGGCGGGTGGCGCATCTCGACGTCGGCGCGGACGGGCTCGACGGCGTCGTACTGGCCGACGGGCGCCGGTCGGCCGTACGCCACCTGGTGGTCGCCCCGCGCTTCACCGCCCGGCTCGACGGACTCGCCGGCCTGGACCTGGAGACCGCGGAACTGCGGCTCTTCGGACAGGTCGCGGGCAGCTACGTGGTGACGGACCCGCAGGGAGCGACGAGCGTGGCCGGCGTGTACGCGGCCGGCAACATCACCAGCCTCACAGAAACCGTCATCGGCTCGGCGGCCGCCGGACTGAAGGCGGCGGCCGCTCTGAACCTCGACCTCATCACCGAGGACACCCGGCGTGCCGTGGCCGCCGCGGTGCCGCCCGGAGTGTGACGCGGACGGGAGAGCCGGTTCACATGGCGACGACCATGGTGTGGGTGTCGAGGACGGTCTCGAAGTGCACGGGGACGCCGTCCCGCAGTCGCCACACGTGCACGAAGCGTGTCTTCATCGGCTTCCCGGACGCCAGACCCGTGCCGCTGTAGTGGCCGAGTGCGACGACGAGGCCGTCGGCGTCCACGATCTCCTCGGGAGTGACGGTGAAGTCCTGCCACTCGGTGGCGAAACGGGAGAACACGTTCTTCAGGACCTCCTCACGTCCCCGGTACGTGCCTCCGTAGTGCAGACCCGGCGGAACGACCCATTCGATCCGCTCGTCGAGTCCGGCGAGCAGCGCGGTGACGTCACCCTGGGCGAGGGAGCCGTACAACGCCTCCACCACTGCGCTCCCCGCGGTTGCGTGCTCGTCGTGCTGGTGCTGGTGCTGCTGCGTGATCATGTAAAACCTCCGTGCTCCGTGCTGTTGGCGATGGGCGGCTTGCCACGCGTGACAGCCCGCCGTCAGGCCGCGCTCGGAACGTGGTTCCGAGCGCGACGGCCGGGCTCGCGCTCCGCCTCCGCAGATACTCCTCGCGGACCGGCCGGCGGACATCGGCTGATCGACCTATGTCGCTGATCGGCTCGTGTCCCAGGGAGTGTTCGCTTCCCTCACCTCACGGTTTCCGCTGCGCGTCCCGCGTGCGAGGGGCGGAGCGCGCATACGTCCGAGGCACCAGGGCGGGGTGGTTACCCTGTGGTGGTGGAAGAGGTTCGGTTGGCCGAAGTGCTGGCAGCGCTGTCCCTGACGACGGACTTGGCCGCGGGGATGTCCTTCGAGAAAGGGCTGCGGACCTGTGTGGTCGCCACCGTGTTCGCCCGCGACGTCCTCGCCGTCGACCGGGAGACGTGCCGGGTGGTCTACGAGACGGCGTTGCTGCGTTCGGTCGGCTGTACGTCGTTCGCCCCCGAGCTCGCAGCGGTCTTCGGCGACGAGGTGGCGTTCCAGAGTGCGATGAAGCACCTCGATCCGGGCGGCGACGTCCCCCTGGCCGAGCAGTTGGTCCGGACCGGGGGCTGGACGCACGAGGAGGGGCGGCGGCTGACGGACACGCTGACCGAGGTGCTGCCCACGGTCGGTGCGGAGGCCATGCGCAACGGTTGCGAGGCCGGCCGGGCACTCGGTGCGGGTCTCGGTCTGCGGCCGGAGACCCTCGCGGCGCTGGACGACGTGTACGAGCGGTGGGACGGGCGGGGAATCCCCCTCGGCATCACGGGCGGGCGTCTCTCTTTCGCCGCTCGTGTCGTCCACGTGGCCGAACAGGCCGTCCTGGCCCATGCGCGAGGCGGTGAGCCGGCCGCCGTCTCGGAGGTGGCCGGTCGGGCCGGCGGCCATCTCGATCCTGATCTGGCGCATGCGTTCGCGGCCGACGCGGTGAGGGTGTTCGCTCCGCTCCGTGAGCCCGACGCACTCGCATCGGTGGTGGCCTGCGAACCACCGCCGTACATCACGGTGTCCGCAGAGAAGGTCCCCGACCTGTGCGCGGTTCTCGGCAGGTTCGTGGACCTCAAGAGCAAGTGGCTGATCGGACACAGCGAACACGTCGCGCGTCTGGCGGTGAGCGCCGGTCGGCTGGCCGGCCTGGCTGCCGATGAGGTGACGCGGCTGCGCTGCGCGGCCCTGCTGCACGACCTCGGGCGGGCCGGGATCTCTGCCGATGTGTGGGACCGTCCCGGGCCGTTGAGCACCGCCGAGACGGAGCGGGTGAGGATGCACACGTACTGGACCCAGCGAGTGCTGGAACGCGTGCCCGCTCTCGTTCCGCTGGCACCGATCGCGGCCGCACACCATGAGCGCCTCGACGGCAGTGGCTACCACCGTGGTGACGCGGGGGCCCGCCTCCCTGTGGCGGCCCTCGTCCTCGCCGCCGCCGACGTGTTCGCCGCACTGACCGAACCGCGCGCACACCGGGAGGCCCTCAGCGTCGACGAAGCCGTCGGACGCCTGACGCGCGAGGCGGACTCGGGCACCCTGGACCGCGCCGCCTGCGACCTGGTGATCCAGGCAGCGGGCGGACGGCCGCCCCGGCCCCGCCGTCCGGCGGGGCTCACGGCGCGGGAGATCGAAGTGCTGCGACTGGCCGCCCGGGGGCTGACCAACCAGCAGATAGGTGCCGAACTATCCATTTCGAGCCGCACCGTGGGCCATCACCTCGGGCACATCTACGACAAGACCGGGCGGCGGACCCGGGCCGGAGTGGCAGTTTTCGCCATGGAGCAGCAACTCCTGCCCTGAACGCCGCCCCGTACGGCGGACGCCGCGGCTGTCGTCCGAGCGGAGGTGACGGCCTTTTCCCTTCGAGGACCGGAGCGCACGTCCCATGCGGCATGCGGGATCAATCGCCCCGGACGCACCTGGCCGTGGTCATGAGATATGACGAACCGCAAGACGAGTTCGAGCGGTCATGCATCACTGCTGTTCAGAAGGTCGGAGTAATCCTCTGCCGGAGTGCGGTAGCTGTGGGTCTTACGCGGACGATGGTTGAGCTCGTGGGCGATGGCGTCCAGGTCGGCCTGGCCGAACGTGCGGAGGTCCGTGCCCTTGGACAGGTACTGCCTCAGCAGCCGGTTGGTGTTCTCGTCGGTGCCGCGCTGTCACGGGTCGCGCGGCTTGCAGAGGTGGACCGGCATTCCGGTCTCGGCGGTGATGGCCTGGTGCTTGGCCGTCTCCCGGCCCCGGTCCCCGGTGAGCGTCCGCCGCAGCTGCGGCGGGATACTGAGGAGACTCCTGGTGAGGTGCGGGGTGACCTGTTCAGCCCTGATGCCGTCCGGCAGCGCAACGATGGCCGTGTAGCGGCTGGTGCGCTCGACGAGCGCGGCGACGGCCGAGGGCCGGGTGCCCCTCACGAGATCGCCCTCCCAACGGCCGGGAACCCAGCGGACCACGACCTCGGCGGGGCGGGAGGTGAAGCTCCCCCGTTGACCTGAACACGTGAACACTGGGACGGATGGGTCTCAGGGGAAGTAGTTCAGGTTGAGCAAGAGCAACCGCAGCAAGCAGTACACGGAGGAGTTCAAGCGTGATGCCGTCGAGTTGGCGCTGGCCTCCGACAAGACGGTGACCGAGGTCGCCCGGGATCTCGGCGTGAGTGCTGAGGGTCTGCGGGGCTGGGTGAAGCAGGCGGAGGCCGACCGCGGCCAGGGCCGGCCCGGCGAGCTGACCTCGGTCGAGCGGGACGAGCTCAAGCGGCTGCGTCACCTTGTTCTTCGTGTACGGGAGGTACTGGAGACCCGTCCGCGAAGTCCGCTGGGCCGAGGGCGAGACGGGTGGGACGGACGGCCGAAGGTGGCAGGGACTCGCCTCGATGCTGCAGATGACCGTTCTCGTGGGGCTGCTGGGCTTCTTCCTAGGGGTCGTGATCTTCTTCACCGCGCTGGCCATGGGCGAGATCCCGACACGCCTCGACCCCGAGCCGAACCCGTACGCCGATACGGTGCTTCACCCCGTCACCCTGCTGGCCGGACTACCCGTGGTGACGGGCATGCTCACTCTCGCGGTACTCGCCAGTCGTCGCCGGCGCTGAGAAGGGCGGGCCCCCGGCCTGCCCCCGCTCAGGGGGCGTCAAGTCCCGGTCCGGATGCTCGTGTTCACGTCGGCATGGAACTGCCACCGCAGCGCCCGGCCCCCTGGACGAAGCGGCCCATCCGTAGAACACGGAGCGGAGAAGGGGGAGAGGCGGTGGCCGAGTACCGGCACCACGGCCCTGCTCCGTCGCCCCTGGGCCTCGGACCGCCCAGCCCTGCCCTCCCGGCCTCGGCAGTGGCGCCTGCCGCCTTCAGCGGCCGATGCCCGTCCCGTAGAGGTCGAAGGTGCCCATGTCGTTGCACGTGACGTCGCGCAGGGCGCACTCCTCGCCCGGGTTGTTCACGCCGTCCGACCGCAGTTGGGTGACGATGAGGCGGGCGGCCCGTGCCGCGGAGTCCTCGCCGTCCTGAGGGAACACGGCCGCCCACCGCCAGCGTTCGCGTTGCTGCCAGCCGATCTCGTGCATCGCCGCGGTCTTTTCGGCGGAGTCGTGCTCGGCACGGTCGTAACGAAAGAGCCGCAGACCGCTGTCCGGCTCGAAGGCGATCTGCACGGTGTCCCGGCCGCGGTGGGTGATCACGAAGCCGGCCCAGTTCTCGCCGACCTGGGCGGGGAGGTGTTCCACGAACGAGTGGAGCATCAGCCCGAGAGCGTCCTGGAGGTGGTCCGGACCCAGGGCCAGCCGACCGCCGGGGTATACGTCGGGCCCCCAGCCGGAACCGCCGCGGTCGAGCTGCCACAGGTAGGGCAGAGAATGGAAGTCCGACGGCTCGTCGGCACTCCACGACCCGCCCCACTTGAAGGCGCGGTGTTCCTCTTCTTCCAGTTCCCCGGTGTCGTGCACCTCGAGCAGGGCTCCGTGGCGGTCGCCGCTGAGGATCAGCAGTCGCCGCTCGTTGCGCCAGCGGATGTTCGGCCCTTCGGCGGAGCCGCCGAACAGGGTGGGGCTGCCGATGCGGCCGACGACGGCGTCGAAGAGGTCGCCGAAGGCGGTCCTGCGCTGGGCGAGGGTGGCTCCCGGCTCGTAGGACAGCACCCGTGCTCGCTCGCCGGGCTTGCCGGTGTCGTGCAGTGACTCGGCCGTGTCCGCGGCGTCGGCGTGGCGGGGCGGGACGGGATGCAGGGCCAGCCAGCTGGCACGTCGGCTGCTCTGGAAGATCAGGGTGTGGCGCTCGCCGCGCCAGCGCAGACCGGGGGCGCCGCCGCAGTCTTCGTAGCGCACCGGGTTCCCAACCGCGGCGAGGGCACGAGCCAGCCCGGCTATCCGGTCGCCGGCGGCGCCTCCCGGCCGGGACCGGTAGGCGTGGGTCAGCAGGTGGACCTGGCCGGTGGTGTACCGGGTGGACTCGAAGCCGAGCTTGCCCGCCTCAAGGGCCAACGAGATACCCGCACGGCCCGAGACGAGCGTCACCCGGCCGTCGCCTGCCCCGCCGCACTCCCAGCCGGGGCGGGCAGCCGCCCATTCCTGCACTGAGGCCAACTCCCAGTCTCCGAAGTCGGCTTCCAGCAGTTCGGCCACCGTGTGGACGGCGTCTTCATGGCTGTCGTGTGGGTAGCTGTCGGTCATGCGGACGATGTTGGCATGCCGGGCCGGCATCGGGTGCGGTGGTCCCGCAGGACGACGACCCGGGGCAGCGGCGGGGGACTCGCACGGCAGGCCCGGGGCAGCCGGCACGCTCACGCTCACCCCTCGTGGCAAGGATGCGCGCAGCGTGCCGCGGTGGGCGGGCACGTGGCGGATGTCCGCCGCCTACACGTCGGTGTGACGTCCCGCACGGTGTGCCGCTGGAACGCCTCGTTGCCCGGCGCGGCCTGGTCGCGCGTGAAGCCGACGCCGGCCTGCGGCTGGTCGGGTGTGGACGTCGACGACCCTGGCGTTGCCTGATCCTCTTCCGTTCCCCCACCTAACACGTCAACAGCACCACAGCAGTATCCCTGCATAGCTCGACCTGTGAAGCGCCAAAAGAAACGACGTCCAAAGCCGTCCTGTCGTGGTCCGAGCGGCCTTAACGTCGTGCCGTGACCACCGTTGACAACACCGCTTACCGGTACCGCACCGCCGTCCCCGAGGACGCCGAGGCCATCGAGGCCCTGGACGGCTCTTTCACCACCGGCACGGTCTTCCAGGTGACCGTCGCCGACGACGGGTTCGCCTTGCGGGAGGTCAAGGTGGACCCGCCCCTGACCAAGGTGTTTCCCGAGGACGAGTACGACGGCGACGACGCGGACTCCCATACCTTCGTCGCCCACGGAGCCGCCGGCGACCTGGCCGGGTTCGTCACCGTCTCGTACTCCGGGTGGAACCGCCGGCTGACCGTGGAGGACATCGAGATCGCCCCGGAGCACCGGGGACGGGGCGTCGGCCGGGCGCTGATGGGGGTCGCGGTGGAGTTCGCCCGCGAGCAGGGCGCCGGACACCTCTGGCTGGAGGTCACCAACATCAACGCACCCGCGATTCACGCGTACCGGCGGATGGGCTTCGCCTTCTGCGGGCTGGACACCGCCCTCTATGACGGCACCCCCTCCGAAGGCGAGCAGGCGCTCTACATGAGCATGCCCTGCCCCTGAGCGGACAGCAGACGGCACACGGACGGAGTGGCCCCGGAGCCCGGCGCGACCGTGACGGTCAGCAGCCGGGCCGGGCCTCCGTCCGGGGCCGCACACCCGGCGCCAACCCGGCGCCGGGACGACCTGCTGGTCGGTGTGCTCGTGACCATCCTGGCTCTGTACGCACCAGAAGCGGGTGCCGCCGTCGTGGGAGCCGCCACGGTTGTGGCCCTGCTCGCCGAGCTCACAGCACGCAAGTGAATCCGGGCCGTTCGATCGGATTGCTCAGGGGCCTGGTTCCATGGAGCGCTTCGGGTTCTGCAGCCGCAGGGCCAGAGGATGGTCACGGGTGGCAAGGGCTGCCGCTACTTTGCCAACGGCACCATCCACGCTTTCGTGCTCCCGGATGCGCAGCGGCAGCCAATCCAGGGGCAGGAGATGTGCATCGGTTTCCCCGTTTCGGGGGGTGTTGCCCGGAGCATCTGGCTCCACCACTCGGCGTTGTGCTTCGGAGCGCGTAGGTGTTTCTGGCACGCGTGCCAGAAACAGCCTTGGCCACGAACACCGCGGTCCGCCTTCGAGTGAAGCTGACGTCGGCACGGCGCTGCGACATTCCAGGAATGGGCAGGTTCACGCGGTATCGGAGGCCCAATACGTGCAGGGCGCCTGGCAGGGCGAGCTCCGGCCACGACCTTGTCCTCAGGGGCGGGTCCACCGGCCCGAGCCCGGGCGAGGCTCCTCGTCCTGCCCCGGCAGCAGTCGCAGGGCGAAGACGGAGCCGTCGGCGTGGACGGAGACGGGGCCGCCCCAGTTCTTATCGAAGGTGAGGCGGGGGCGGACGCCGCGGCTCGCGTGGACGAGAGCGCGGTACTCCTCGCTGTCGCCTCTGGTGAGGAGTCGGAAGACTTCCTTGTCCACGCCGGAGAACGCCTCGACGCGGGGGCCGTTGAGGCGGAAGACGTGGTCGGTGCCGACGTACTCGTTGCCGAAGAGGATGTGGGCGGCGTCCTGGATGCTCATGCTGGCCGCGTGTTCGAGGCCGGTGAAGCGTTTGCGGCCCTGCCGGTCGGTCAGGTGGCGGGCGGTGGCGTGGCCGGAGCCGGTGAAGGCCATGAGGCCCGCCGCGGTGGTGTGGGCCAGGGACTCCTGGAACCAGGCGTAGTCCTTCGGCTGCACGTGGCAGCCCCGTACAGGCTCCGGTGCCACCAGGCCCTCGGCCGGCGGGTGGATGTCCGGCATCATGTTCGCCTGGAACGGTGGGGCGTTCAGGTTCGGCTCACGGCCTTCCGCCGGGGACAGCCGACCTCCGCTGCCGGGTGCTTGGAGGGCGTGGACGGTCATCGTTCCGCCGTCCGTCGGGAGTTGCGTGCTGAACAGCAGGCCGGGGGTCTCGTTCCACGCGCCGATGTGGACCGCTTCGGCGTGGGCCGAGGCGGAGGCCAGCTGCTCGGCGGAGGTGGCGGAGTCGCCGTGGTTGCCCTTGCAGGCGAGGGGGATGGAGAGGGACGGCCCGCCCGGCCGCCAGACCTCGGCGAAGTACTGGGGGCGGTAGCGGTACTTCACCTTCTCGCCCTTGTCTCTGCTGGTGAGGGCCCAGCCCGCGCGTAACGCCGTGTCGGCGGGGACGATCGTGACCGAATGGTCGGGGAAACGGCTGCGCAGCATGTGCTCGGCGAGCGTGAGGGCGAAGCCGATGCCGAGCTCGCTGGACTGCAGCGACTTGTAGTGGTCCGCGATGCGGTGGCCTTCGTCGGTGAGACCGAGGAAGGAGTCGCGACCACCGGTCAGGGCCTGGGCGTACTTGAGTGAGCCCCAGTGCTCCGCCAGCCCCCGGCCCGCACCGCGCCACGACAGGGCAGTAGCCCGGGCGAGGGTGTGGAGCACGTCCCAGAGGGTCACTTCGAACTGCCGGGGCAGCTCCGTCTGCGGGATCGGGACGAGGGTGGGCTTCCGGCGGAGCGGCTCGTCCTCGTTCTCCTTCCGTTTCTTGTCGTCCGCCGCGATGGCGGCCTTCACCTTCCCGACGAGCGCGTCGTCGGAGTGGACGGGGACATTCGAGGGCTGGGTCAGGTCCTGGAGCACTTCCTCGGTCGGCTTCAACAGCTCTCCTTCACAGTGGGCGAGGGCGGTTCACCATCGGCCGGACCGTACGGAAGGGAGGAGTGGCGCACGCAAGTGCGCAGAGGCGCGTGACCTGGACTTCGGCCTGGGCGGACCGGTGTGGGCGCCTTGGCCCCGCCTCGCTCGCGAGTTCCACGCTGCTGAGGGGCCTCGGGCGGGCGGTGGTGCGTGGACGTACGTCGTCCGTATGTAGAGGGGGCTCTTGAGTGCCTGATGGCTCATCAGGTAAGTCAGCATCCGGTCAGCATGAGTAGCCGGGCGTTCCCGGAGGATTGCCTGAACAGGTGTCGGCCACGGCGCGAAAGCCCAGGGAGGAAGCCGTCTCGCCTGACCGGAGCGATGTTCCTCACAAACATCGAACGGAGATGTCGGTGTAAGGTCGAGAACGCCCTTGACCTGCACAAAGCAGGCAGGGAGCCGTCTTACAGGAGTCCAAAGTGCTGCGTACTCTGTTCAAGTCCAAGATCTAGCGTTTGGGTGTTTACGCAGGTCAGAGCCCTGATCGCGGCCTCCAGGTCAGCAAACGGTCAGCATCGGGCCGGACGGTTTCCGGCTTGCTGACCTGCACTGCGGCAGGGGGCCTGCTGCCCTGCCCTGCGACTATTCCCGGCGCGGGGACGGATCCGGCGGGAAGGCCAGGCCGGTGACGTTGCCGGCCTGGACGATCGGGCCGTGCTGGGTGCCGCCGGAGACGGTGTTGTGCACCGTTGCTGGGCGGCCCGCTGCGGCCGCCAGTCGGCGCAGCGACGCCCCGAGAGCACTCAGTTCCTCGCCGGTGAGCGCCCCGGCTTCCACCAGCCCGCAGAGACGAGTCTGCCACTCGGCCGCGATGCCGGACGCGGCGCGCCCGTCCGCCGCGGTGCCCGTGAGGAGCAGCCGCGCACGCGCGTCGTCCAGGCCGGTGATCGCGACGGTGTCCGCGCCCGCACGTGCCAGGAACCGGCCCATCAGTGCGCGGGCGTGAGTCCAGGAATCGGTGACCATGAGGGAGACCAGGGTGGTGGCCCCCGATGCCGCCATCGCGGCCAGTTCTGCGTCCATCGCGTCCTCCTGGATGCGCAGGGATGAAATCTTCCGGTCGACGGTCAGACCGTGTCGGTCGGCGGCCCGGGGTCGGACGCCGGTTCCGCTCCGGTCTCGGGAGCGGGAGGTGTCGGCGGATCGAATCGGCGTAGGAGGTCCTCCGCTGTCTCGTGGCGGTTGTGCTGCTCGACGAGCTGCGAGAACTGTCGGGCCAGCATCGCCCGCCGGTCGTCGTCCTCCGTGAAGCCCATAGCTTCGAAGAACCCCGACAGGTGGTCTGCAGCCGAGGGCTCACGGGCTGGGAGATCGGCGGCCTCCGTGCCGATGTCCGGCGTCCAGGGTCCTCCTGGCCGGTTCGGCAGCATCTCGAGCAGGCGCTCGGGGATGTCGGCGTCGTTGGCGGCGGAGGTCAGCTGCGCCAGCAAGGGGAGGTCGGCCACGGTCTTGGCCACGTGCTCGTCGTTCCTGGTGAGCCACCACACGACGGCGCTGCCGGTGTCCTTGAGGGCGTCCTCGCCCAGATACCGGCGCTTGCTCTGCTCGTACTTGCGCTGGTGCTCCCAGACCGCCTCGTCCTTGCGCACGCCGGCGAGCCGATTCAGACGCTCCTGGTCCTCGTCGGGCAACGTGAGGTTGATGTCCTCCGCCATCGCCCGGAGGTGGCCCGTGGAATCCGGGCACATGCGGCTGAGGGCGCCACCGAGTTCGTGCTGAAGGAGCGAGGCGTGGCCGGGTTCCCGCTTCTCGGCAATCGCGCGGGCCCGGCTGAGGACCGCGTCGACGGCGAGGCCGGCCGGGTTGACGACCGTGCCGCGCCCCGGACCGTCGGCGAAGCACCACCGTACGGTCGCTGAGAAGACGAAGTGGTAGTCGTCCCAGAGGCTCGGGAGCGCGACTCGGTTGACGCGGTACTCGGTTCGCTCCACCGGGGCAGCCGTGAGCTGCTCCTCGAAGCTGACCGTCACCGGGCCGCGGCGCTGCGAGGCCACCCGGAAGGTCACCGCGGGCAGCACGAGAAGAAGCGCGGCCAGCGCCGGCCAGGTCCAGCCGGGCCATCGCTGCACCAGGCCGACGATGGTCAGCAGCAGGCCGCACATAACAGTGAGGAACACGGCCGTCGTCTTGCGTCCGGTCGTCATGATCGCCCCCTTCTGGCCGATGCCGACGGGGCGGCAGGACCGAGGTTCTGTGCCACGCCGATTTTGTGGAGCAACAGATCGGTCGTCTCGGTGGAGTGGGCGCCGGCGCCCGGAGAAGTGAACTCCGCCTGGCGTGCGGACGCGTACAACGCGGCGAACGCCGCGCCCCGGTCCTCCCCGCATCGGTCGGCGGCAGCGACCAGCAGGTCGAGGAGGACCTCCCCCCGGTCACCGGCGCCCTCGGCCGCCCAGTGCAGCCAGCTCTGTATCTCTGCCCGTGGTGCCACGCGTCGGCCTTCCGGCCGCGACACCGCGTGGGTCAGCACGGCACGCCAGCATGTGATCAGCGAGCGTCGTACCCCGTCCTCGTCGACCAGGGCGCGAGTGGTGACGGAGCGGTCCGTGAGCGGCTCCGGATCGCTGACACGCAGAAAGATGGCCAGGTCGGTCGGTGCGAGGTCGCCGCGTGCCAGCCGGTCGAGCAGCCTTCGGCGTAGCCGTCGGCTGCCGGCCACCAGGTGGCACAGGGCCTGCAGCGCATGGGCCGTGCCGCGCTCACGCCGGGCGAGATGGTGCAGCCGGATCAGGGCGTGATCCGGATGGTCCAGCGCGAGGACGTCGGCGCAGACCTGGACCAGCACCTGGGCGAACTCACCGGTCAGCCGGCGGTACGCGCACCACTGGTAGATCCGCTCGCGGAAGTCCCTGCCATGGGCAGGGTCCGCGAGACCGCAGGTGAGCGCCTGGACCGCGGCCTCCGACCGGGCTCTGCCCGCTCCCTGTGCGCTCCACCGCTCGGCGAGCGCGGCGAGCGCGTCGGGCCGCCCGGTTCGCAGATACTCACCCGCCAGCCGGGCCACCAGGCCGTCGCGGACATCCGGCACGAGATGCGGGTCGCTCGACTCGACGACCCGCGCGGCCCACGCGCCGAGGTGCGGCCGCAGGTCGGGCATGTGGTCCCAGAAGTGGGCGCGGACGGCGGAGTCGTAGTCCAGCTCGGTGAACCGCACGCGACCGTCCGGCCCGGGGCGGGCCGAGATCTCCGACAGCCGCTGGGCGAGGTCCTTGCGCTGGAGGAGCGGAGTCTCCTCCTCGGGGGCCCCGACCGTGCTCAGCAGAAGTGCGGCCGCCCGGTGGACGACGTCGGCGTGCGCGCCGTGGAGCATGGACACGGCGACCATCAGGGCGCGTTGGGAGGAACCGGGCAAACCGGCGACGCGGTCGGCGACTTCGGCGCGGCGCCCGGCGCGCGCACGTTTCGCGGCCGCGCACCACTCGGGGAATCCCTCGCCGGGCCCGGCCGTTTCGCGGGCACGGCGTATGCGGTCGGCGAAGTCGGCGATCTCCCGCATGGGTTTGCGTTCGCTCAGGAACTCGTCGACAGTGACGTCGCTCCGGAGAAACTGCTCACACGGCACGCCGTGGGCGCGCAGGTGTCGTCTGAGAACCTCCATGGGGAAAGCTGGCGGTCCGATCTCGACACGGAAGTGCTGCAGGTCGGGATCGAGAGCCCCTTCGTGCGGTATGACGACGACGAGATGGGCCCGCCGCTCGCGCACCGTCTGGCGCAGGGCGGGAAGGCCGCCCCGGGCCGCATGCCACAGACCGGCCTCCGCGGTGGACAGATCGAGCAGCAGCCGGTCGCCCGGGTCGACGAAAGCCGGGTCGTACAGCGGCAGCTCGTCCCGCTCGGCGGGCAGGAGTTCGCGGAAGGCACCGCCGGGACGGTGGTGTTCGCGCAACAGTACGCGAGCCGTGGCCGAGCGGCCGCTGCCGGGAGCACCGTCGAGGATGACGGTGCCCGTCTCCTCGAGCGTGTCGCGTGCCCTTCCCATGTTGACCGGAGCGACTAACACCCTCCGGGTCCACCGCAGTTGGTCATCGGGAAGCTGCCGGAAGACCGGCTTTCGGGGTTCGTGGGCAGCGGAGCCGAGGTTGACGTAGATGTGGCCGTCGCCCGTGTGCGTGACGCCCCGCGTGCTCTCGACCCGGGTGGTGTGTTCTGTGCTCACCGTCGGTCGTCCTGGGGCCGCTCCGGCTCCCCGAACCGCTGGTGGACGTCCCCGTGGTGGTCGCCCTCGGTGTACGTCGTCCCGGTGCCCGAGATGTAGCGGTCGCCCGACACATGGCGTGAGTTGTTGTAGATGCTGCCGCTGCCCGTGTGGACCGTGCCGTGGGAGTTCTTCACGATCGTGCCGCCGACGTCACCGCTGAAGTCGCCCGCTTGGACGGACGTTCCACTCACGTCCTCGATCGAGTTGTGCACGCTGGTCGACGTCGGCGACGGCTCGCTGGGCTCGATCAGGTCCCGCAGCTCGGGCACCAGCTCGGCGACCAAATCGCCGATACGCCGGACGCCGGCCTCGGTGTCGTGGGTGCTGTCGAACGGTACGGACTGCAGATCGGCGAGCCGCGCCAGCTCGGGGGGCATGGCCGCTTTGTCCAGCCGGTCGGTCTTGCGGCCGTCCAGCACGGGAACGACGACGAGCCCGCACTCGAACGCGGCCTCGATCTCCTTGCGCACCCAGTCGTCGGGATCTTGCAACCGACTGCGGAAGTTCGCCCAGTCCGGTCCTATGACGGCCAGCAGCACGCAGCTGTGGCGTAACGCGGTCAGGAGAACCTCGGAGTAGGCCTCCCCTGGGGTGATGGACCTGGACGCGCGGAAGACACGGTCCTGGCCGAAGCGACGTGACAGCTCCTGGTCGAGGAGGGCCGCGGTCCGCTCGCCGTCGCCGGTGCGGTAGTTGATGAACACGTGGGGCATGCCAGTGACTCCTTCAGATGGTGGAGGGGCGCGACAACGTGCCGAGTCGCGGTCCCAGCCGGCGTACGGAGGAATGGTTCGCGTGGCGCGCCAGGGCGCGGGTGAGCCGTCTCAGGTCGGTCGTGACCGTGGCGGAACCCACGGCCTCCACTCCGTCGAGCAGGGGCGCCGCCAGGTCGCAGGCGTGGTCGATCTCGCCGGCCGACGCGTAGGCGAGTGCGCGGCGGACGCCGTACCTGACCTGGGTGCGAACCGCGTCCTCGCCGACCAGGGCGAGTTGTCGGTCCAGTTCCTCGCTCGCCTCCCGCGGCTGTCCGAGATCGACCAGGCACCAGCCGGTGACCATGCCGACCGGATCGGGAAGGTGCATGGTGCCGATCACCGGCTCGTCGGTCCCTTCGTCCTGGAGAGAAAGAAGCGCACGCGCGCGGTCCAGCGCGTCCAGACAAGCCCGGCGGTCACCCGCCAGGGCGTGGCCCTGGGCTTCGCGCTGTGCAGCGAGCCCGCGTATCCGCGGGGGCAGGGCCCTGCTCTGCGCGCGACGGGCCAGAGCGACTGTCTGCTCGGCGTCGTCCCGGTACAGCGTGATCAGGGCCCGGCGGACCAGCGCGTAACCCGCCAGTGCCCGGTCGCCGCCGGCGGCCGCCAGATCGACCGCGCGCTGCGTCCACCACAGAGCCGCCTGCTCGTCCCCGGTCTCCTGCACCAGCCAGCCGACGTATTCGGCGTACCGGGACCCAAGGGCCAGCAGGTGGCGACGGGTGCTGCTGTCACAGTGGGCGGACAGTTCCCGCAGGGTGTGGGTCTGTGCGATCAGAACGGGCAGGAGTAGACCGGGCGCCACCGTCTGGCCGAGTCTGCGGTAGTGGGTGAACAGCGAGCGGGAGGCTTCCACCATGTCCGCGCCCGCGGCTGGCGAGGCCGGGCCCGCGCTGTCGGACCGCCATGCCATCAGCGAAGCGGCACCGGCGCCTATGGCATCCCGTCGGCTTAAGGGCTGGAAGGTGTTCGGGCCGTCCGGCGACAACTGCATGATCCAGTCCTCCTCGTGGACAAAGCCCGGCGCCGGATCGACGGGCGGGTCGGTGGTCTCTGGTGCGAGCAGGGACAGCAGGGCCCCGCCGGCCCCGAGGGCGGCGTCACACAGGCGGGCGAGGTCACGGCTGGGGGCCTTCAGACCCCGCTCCACCTTGCTCAACTGCGCCTTGCTGTAGTGCACGGAGCCGGACAGGGCGGTAAGGCTGAGCCCTGCTTCCAGACGCCGCTTCCTCAACTCCTCGCCGAACCCGGTGGACGGCTGTGGCACGGAAACCTCCAACCCCTCCCGCCATCGGCCGAGTCGGCGCTGCACGTAGCGTGCGGCAGTCTGGCCGGGGCGGACAAGACGATCGATGCTGTTTCCCGTTTCCTTCTCCGACATGGGAACGCGACATGCGCGGCAGGGAGGACCGGAGAAACGGACTATCTGGAAGTTGTGGCGAAAAGGGAGGCGATCGTGCGCTCGACCACCCACCGGATGACGTCCAGGCCACTGCCGTGGTCCTCGCCACGCTCGGCGATCACCGGTGTGATGCCGAGAGCCCGCACAAGACGGCGGTACTTGTCATGGTCGCAGCCGCGGTCCGCGAGCAGGGCATCAGGCCGTCGGTGCGGGCGGCCGACCGGTCCCGCTACCCGCGGGATGCCCTGACCGTCGCCCGCCGGGTGCCCTCTCGTCCGCTGCGCCGGCGCCGTGGGCCTCCTCGAGACCGTCGTCATTCCCGACGCCGAGACGGAAGCCGCAGCCGACTCCATCGCGGCGGTCCTCCGCGTGACCTGCTGTGCCACGATCACCCGCGCCCGCGAGCGGGGCTGGTCCCAGGTCGGCAGGGCAGCCGGTTGCTACGCCACCTGGGGTTGTACGGGTTAGGCCATGATGAGCGTCCGGGGGAGGGGCGGGCGACGCCCGACCCGTACATACGGCAGGGGAGCTCCGTTTCCGCCATGCCGCCGCCTCCCAGCAGCGATACTGGATACATGGACTCGACGATCACCGCCCCCCGCGCCGAGGTGCTGCGGGACCGCTACCGCAGCCGACTGCCCGAGCGCTTGCAGGAGCTGGCCGGCCCCGTCGAGGGCAACGTGGACCTGCCGCTCCACATCGTCTGGTCCGGGCGGACCAGCTACAGCCTGGACCGTCCGAAGTCCCGCATGACGCTCTACCGGACCGTCCTCGCCGAAGGACTGCGCGAGGACCTGGTGGCACTCCTGCAGCACCGGCTGCTCACCGAGCAGTGGCCCGTGCTGCGGCGCTTGATCAGCCCCTACATCCGCGAGGTGTGGGAGGACGCCTTCCCCGAACTGCTCCGCACCGCTCCGGCCGATGCGACCACCGCGTGAGGCTCACTCCGCTCCACGAGCGTCTCCTCGCCGACATCCTCGACATCGGCTCCCCCTACCCTCTGGTCCTCACCGGCGGATACGCCGTGCAGGCCCACGGCCTGGTCGAACGCTTCAGCCGCGACCTCGACGTCGCCACCGAGAACCCCGCTCCGATGCAGGAGATCGTCGCCTCACTCACAGCAGGCCTCAGCGCGCGCGGATGGCGGACCACGCACGTCCAGACCGATCCGCTCAGCGGCCGTTTCCTCGTCACCGATCCGGACACCGGCGAGGAGTGCGAGGTCGACGTCCTCAAGGAGGCGTTCTGGGCCCCTCCTGCTCAGACCCCCTACGGCCCCGTTCTTTCCCTCGACGACGTGATCGGCACCAAGGTCCGTGCCCTCGCCGACCGCGGCACCGTCCGTGACCTCATCGACGTCCAAGCTGCCTCCCGCCACCGCTCCACCGCCGACCTCGAATCCCTGGGCCGTCGTCGTGCCCACGACGAGTTCGGCCTCGAAGGACTCCGGGACCGGCTCGTCGGCGCGGAGTGGTACGAGGACGAGGACTACACCGCGTACGGGCTCACCTCCCGGCAGATCGACGAACTCAAGGCGTGGGCACTGGAGTGGGCGGAGGATCTGGGTGCGCGGATCCATAACGAGAACGCCTGAGAAGGGGGCATCGCGCGGGGCAGCTGAGCGATGCCCCGCAGTGGACTCACGGCGAAGCTGGGCTGCGGTAACGGTCAAACACTGCATCCCGCTCCCGCTCTCGCTCCCAAAGACTGTCCGCGAAGCCGGATCCGCGGGCCGATAGGCCGGCCGCAGATCTCGGACCCGGTCCTTGAGCACGGTCAGGCTGCAGTCCCAGCCGATCCGCTCAACGATCACCGTCGCCGGCATATCGGGTCACTGCTCGAGCGGTTCACGGACCTGCGGCTCGACCGCGTCCACGATCGAGCCCTTCGGCGCCCGCTGTACTTCGGCGGCGCGTCGTCCGCGATCGCCCTGCAGACGATGTTCCTCGAGATCCCCGGCTTCCTCGCGGTCGCCCGCACCGGCATCCGCTCGGCCCGGTGAAGCCGGCGGATCTCCGCCCAGTCCTCCACGCTGATCACCACTCCTCCCGGCCTGACTCAACGAGTTTCGGCAATCTGCGCAGCGCCCGGCCAATCGCCCTGCCGCTCGATCCGGTCGGGCACGAAGAGGCCAGGCTGCTCGTACAGGTTCGTGCGCAAGAACCGCAGCCGCCGTACCCGTGCCTTGTCTGCCTGCTACTGAGCAAGGTCCTCCCGTGTGCTCTCCGAGAGCGCCAGTTCTACACGGGCAGTCAGACACTGGTACCTGGTGGCGCGAGGCGGCGGGGTGGCTTGAACATTTTCGGGACCCGGTGCCGAGGATGGCCCAGTGCTCGAGGCAGCGCCTGTCTACCTGAAGCGTCGTCAGGCAAGTCAGCATCCGGTCAGCATGAGCCGCCGGCCTTTCCTGAAGGATTGCTTGAACAGGCACCGGTGCGGCGCGAAAGCCCAGGCGTGAAGCCGTCTCGCCCGAGCGGAGCGATGTTCCTCACAATTCTCGACCGGCGTGTTCCGGTGTACTGTCGACACCGCCCTTGACCTGCACAAAGCAGGCAGGGAGCCGTCCTCCAGGAGTCCAACATGCTGCGCACCATGTTCAAGTCCAAGATCCACCGCGCCACCGTCACCCAGGCCGACCTGCACTACGTCGGATCCGTGACGATCGACGCCGAGCTGCTCGACGCCGCCGATCTGCTGCCCGGGGAGCTGGTGCACATCGTCGACATCACCAACGGGGCCCGGCTGGAGACGTACGTCATCGAGGGCGAGCGCGGGTCCGGGGTGATCGGGATCAACGGGGCCGCCGCCCATCTCGTCCAGCCCGGTGATCTGGTGATCATCATCAGTTACGCTCAGGTGACCGACGCCGAGGCGCGGGCGCTGGAACCCCGGGTGGTGCACGTGGACGGCGACAACCGCATCGTGGCCCTGGGCGCCGACCCGTCCGAGCCGGTGCCGGGGTCGGACCAGGAGCGCAGCCCGGGGGCCGTCACCACGGCCTGACCGGCGCAGACCGAGGCAGGAGCGTGACGTGGCCGTGGGTGACATCGAGATCCGTGACGACCGGGCGGCGGGCCGGCTCGAGGCGGTGGCGGACGGCGAGGTCGTCGGGCGGATCGAGTACTTCCCGCTCGACGACCCCGAGCGCGCGCTCGTGCCCGTGCACACCATCGTCGAGCCCGCCCACGAGGGCAAGGGCATCGCGGGCTCCCTCGCCCGCGAGCTCTACGCCGTCGCCGCCCGTGAGGACAGCGCCGTCGCCCCGCTCTGCCCGTACGTCGCCAAGTGGGCCGAGCGCCGCCCCGACCAGGCCCCGGCGGCCGGGCCGGAGCTGATCCGGGCGGCGAAGGAGTGGCTGGCGGCGCATCCCGGGCGGTTCTGAGCTCCACGTGCTCGCACCGCTGCACACCTCGCCCGTGCACGTGCCCGTCTTCGACGCGCTGCGCGACGAGGACCGTCCCGGGCCGGAGCTGCGGCATCTCGTCGCCGGGGAGCTGCTGGAGCGCGCCCGCGCCGACGGCCCCGCGGCGGTCGCCGACGACGTACGGGCGAGGGTGCGTGAGGCCGTCGGCCGTGGCGCCGGGCCGTGCTGTGCACCTGCTCGACCATCGGCGGGGCCGCGGAGGCGGCCGCCTCCGGGGCCGGTCTCCCGGTGCTGCGCGTCGACCGGCCGATGGCGGCCGTGGTCGCAGGGCCGCGTGTCGTCGTCCTCGCCGCCCGGAGAGCACGCTGCGGCCGACGGTGACGCCGGCCGGGGAGGAAGCCGCTCGCGCCGGACGGTCCGTCGAGGTGCGGACCGTGCCGGTCGAGGACGCGTGGGCACGCTTCGAGGCGGGCGACCCGGCGGGACACGCACGCCGGGCCGCGGACGCCGCCGACGCGGTCACCGGTGCCGACGTGATCGTCCTCGCCCGGGCCTCCATGGCGCCGGCCGAGCGGCTCACCACGACCCGGGTGCCCGTGCTGTCCGGTCCCCGTGCGGGGCTCGCCGCGGCGGTCCGTCTGCGCCACCCGGCCCCGCGCCGTCACGCGGGCGGGTGACTGGAGCGGCGGCCGTCGGGTAGGCGGGGGAGTAGTCCAGAGCCGACGTCGAGCGAGAGGCCGGAGGACACGCGCCATGACGAACCCGTACCCGGACCCCGTTCCGCCGGGCCCGACTCCGGGGCCCACCCCGGGTCCGGACCCCACTCCGCCGCCCCCGCCGCCGGGGCCCGGTCCGGAGCCGACCCCGCAGCCCCCGGGACCGGGACCGCAGCCGCCCCCGCCGCACCCGGGTCCCCCCGAGCCGTCCCCCTCGCCGATCCCGCCGGGCCCCGAACCGGTGCCGAACCCGGAGCCCGGCCCACCGCTGAGCTGACACGGGCGGGAAAGGAAGCAGGGCGGTGGACGGCCGACCGGCCGTCCACCGCCCTGTCGCAGGCGTCCTACGCCGAGACCTCCGACCGGTCCCCGCCCCACAGCGTGTGGAACGAGCCGTCGCGGTCCGTGCGCCGGTAGGTGTGCGCGCCGAAGTAGTCCCGCTGGCCCTGGGTGAGAGCGGCCGGCAGGCGCTCGGCGCGCAGGGCGTCGTAGTAGGCGAGGGCCGCGGCGAAGCCGGGGGTCGGCACGCCCTGGCGGGTCGCGGCGACCAGCACCTCGCGCCAGTCGTCCTGGGCGTCGGCGATCTCGCGGGCGAACGTCTCGTCCGACAGCAGGCTCGGCAGGTCCGCGCGGGCGCCGTAGGCGGCGCGGATGCGGTCCAGGAAGGCCGCGCGGATGATGCAGCCGCCACGCCAGAGGGCGGAGACCGCGCCGAGGTCGATGTCCCAGCCGTACTCCTCGCTGCCGGCCGCGATCTCGTGGAAGCCCTGCGTGTACGACACGATCTTCGACGCGTACAGCGCCTGCTCCACCCGGTCGGCGAACGCCGCCGCCTCCGACTCGCCCAGCGGCGCGGCCTTCGGGCCGGCCAGGGAGCGCGAGGCCTCGCGCAGCGCCGCGTGACCGGACAGGGAGCGCGCGAAGACGGCCTCGGCGATGCCGGACACCGGCACGCCCAGGTCGAGCGCGATCTGCACGGTCCAGCGGCCCGTGCCCTTCTGCTCCGCCTGGTCCACCACCACGTCCACGAACGGCTCGCCCGTGGCCGCGTCCACGTGCGACAGCACCTCGGCCGTGATCTCGATCAGATAGGAGTCCAGCCGGCCGGTGTTCCAGGTGCGGAAGATCTCCGCGATCTGCGCGGGGGAGTACCCGGCGACATCGCGCAGCAGCTGGTACGCCTCGCCGATCAGCTGCATGTCGGCGTACTCGATGCCGTTGTGCACCATCTTCACGAAGTGGCCGGCGCCGTCCGGGCCGACGTGCGTGACGCAGGGGGAGCCGTCCTTCGCCTTCGCGGAGATCTTCTCCAGCATCGGGCCGAGGGAGTCGTACGACTCCTTCGGGCCGCCCGGCATGATGCTCGGCCCGTGCAGCGCGCCCTCCTCGCCGCCGGAGACGCCCATGCCGACGAAGTGGATGCCCTGCTCGCGCAGCGCCTTCTCCCGACGGCGGGTGTCCGCGAAGTGCGCGTTGCCACCGTCGATGATCATGTCACCGGGCTCGAGGAGCGGGGCGAACTCCTCGATCACCGCGTCCGTCGGCTCGCCGGCCTTCACCATGACGACCAGCCGCCGCGGTCGCTCCAGCGCCGCCACGAAATCCTTGGCCGTCTCGGCCGCCACGAAGCCGCCCTCGTGCCCGAACTCCTCCACCAGCGCGTGCGTGCGTGCCGCCGTCCGGTTGTGCACCGCGACCGTGTAGCCGTTGCGGGCGAAGTTGCGCGCGAGGTTGCGGCCCATGACCGCGAGTCCCGTGACGCCGATCTGCGCTGAACTGCTCATTGGGGTGGCTCCTAGTGACCTCGGTATCGGTACTGCCGGGTGTCGGTGCTGCCGGTCGATGCCCGCCAGTCCTGCCAGCGACCATCCTGACGTGCCGCACTCGCGCGTGCACGCGCGGGCCGTACGACACCGCCCAGGCACATACGCGCGGATGCCCCTCGCGCACTCAGCGGGCGCACGCACCCGCGTGCCCCCGCGGATGGAGACAACCGCCCGCGCACGCTCCCCACGGAGCGCCAAGGGGGGCGCAACGGGCGAAAAATCCCGGCCACTTGGCGCATCCGCGCGGCCGATAGCCGTCTTGTCACGGCTGGTTCGCACCGCTTACTTTTGCCCCTCCTGACGCATTGTCGAGGGGGATTTCCATGGCCGTGCGCGGCCGGCACCGCCGGTATCAGCCGAACAGGATCAACCGGGCCTCGCTCACCGTCACCGCGGGCGGCGCCGGAATGGCGCTCCCGCTGCTGGGCACGGGCGCCGCCCAGGCGGCCGACGTGGAGACCTGGGACAAGGTCGCCGCCTGCGAGTCCACCAACGACTGGGACATCAACACCGGCAACGGGCACTACGGCGGGCTCCAGTTCACCCGGTCGACCTGGGAGGCGTACGGCGGCACCCGGTACGCGCCGCGTGCGGATCTGGCCACCAAGGACGAGCAGATCGCCGTCGCCGAGAAGGTGCTCGACGGACAGGGACCCGGCGCCTGGCCGGTGTGCTCGGTACGGGCCGGACTGACGCGGGGCGGCGACACCCCCGACATCCAGCCGGCCACCGACAAGCCGGACGGAAACGAAAAGAGCGGCAAGAACAACAAGAGCGGCAAGAAGACCGGTGGGTCCTCCGTCGAGGACGTCAAACCGCACACCACACCCCAGTCCCGCGCGGGCCGCGCCGAGATGTACACCGTCGTCCGCGGTGACACCCTCTCCGGCATCGCGTCGGGCGAACGGGTCGGCGGCGGCTGGCGGAAGCTGTACGACGCCAACCGCTCCACCATAGGCGGCGATCCCGACCTGATCATTCCGGGCCAGCGGCTCGCCCTGCCCGACGGGACGACGAAGGCGGCCGGGAAACCGGCCAAGTCGGCAGAGAAGAAGGCCGGGAAAGCCGAAAAGACCGAGAAGAAGACCGAGAAGAAGACCGAGAAGAGGACCGAGAAGAAGGCACCCCCTCAGCGCACCGAGGACCGGGCGGACCGCGCCACCAAGGCCGCCGGTGATCTGGTCGCCCCGGTCAGCGCCGCGCTCGGCACGCCGTACCACAAGGCCGGATCCGCCTGGTCGAAGGGCTACCACACGGGCGTCGACTTCCCCGTCCCCACCGGCACGTCCGTGAGGTCGGTCGGGGCCGGCACCGTCGTCAGCGCGGGCTGGGAGGGGTCGTTCGGCTACCAGGTGGTGGTCCGGCACGCCGACGGCCGCTACAGCCAGTACGCGCACCTGTCGGCGATCTCCGTGAAGAGCGGGCAGTCCGTCGGCGCGGGCCAGCGCATCGGCCGTTCCGGTTCGACCGGGAACAGTTCGGGCCCGCATCTGCACTTCGAGGTGCGGACGGGGCCCGGTTTCGGGTCGGACATCGACCCGGTCGCCTACCTGAGGGCGGGCGGCGTCAGGATCTGACCCGCGTCCTGTGCCGGTCCGCCACCGCCACCGGTACGTACGGGCCGCCGTAGAAGGGCGCGTACGACACCAGTGGCACCGGGGCGGAATCCGCGTCGTCCGGCGCGCCGCCCGGTGTCGGCACGGGGACCGGCAGCCGTACGTCCTCGGGGAGTTCCAGTGCGGCCAGCAGCCGCTCGGCGGGGTCGTCGGGATCGGCGGGCGGCTGCTCGTCGGCCCGCGCGGGAACCGCCTCGGGCGCGGGCCCGGGTACGGGGGCCTCCGCCGTCCGCGCCTCCTGGTGCTCGCGTGCCAGCCGCTCCGTCGTGAGCAGGATCAGACCACCGGCCGCCACCACGCCGCAGCTCAGCGCGAGCGCCGTGCCCGTCGTGCCGTAGCGGAAGGTCTCGCCGAACATCGTGATGCCGACCGCGGCCGCCACCATCGGGTTCACCACCGTCAGCGTGGCCAGCGGGGCCGCGAGGCCGGCGCCCCGGTAGGAGGCCTGGGAGAGCAGCATGCCGGCCGTGGCCAGGACGCCGATCACCGCCAGGGACGGCAGGTCCGCCGCCGAGACCCCGCCGGTCCAGTCGACCGCGACGGTCTTGGTGAAGACGGAGGACATGCCGAACGCGACACCGGACGCGGTGGCCAGCAGGATGCTGCGCACCGCGGGATGACGGTGCACGGCGCGGGCCGCGATCATCAGCGCCACGACCGCCCCGGCCGTGCCCAGCGCCGCCGCCACCCGCTGCGCGGTGTCCAGCGACTGCGCGTCGGACGCGCCGACCAGGGAGAGCAGCCCCGCGAGGCCCACCGTCGCCATGATGGCACCGCGCCACGCGGTCGCCCCGGCCTTCCGGCCGACGAACAGCGCGGCCATGGGCAGGGCGAAGACGATGGTCAGCGCGCCCAGGGGCTGGACGAGGCTCAACGGGCCGTAGGCGAGCGCCACCACGTGGAGCACTCCGCCGAGGCCGTTGAGCGCGACCGCCGCCCACCAGCCCGGCCGGCGCAGCGGCGCGTACTGCTGCGCGCCGGGTGAGTCCACCGCGACCTGCTCCTGCACGATCGCTCCTCCGGCGTACGCCACGGCGGAGACGAACGACAGCAGCACGGACAACGCGAGGGCGCTCATCGGCTGCTCCTCTGCGCGAGGCCGGGGCGGTGCACCCGGCGCGGCGAACGGTCGGCTTCCATGACCAACACGATGCCGTGTCAAAGTGTTCCCGTCGTCGTCCCTGAGCACTCAATGAGTCCTACTGCCGATGGAGTACGACGACGCCCCCGTCATCCCCAGGGTGGGTGCCCCGGGGTGGAGGGCCCCTGGTCGCCACCCCTAGGGGCCTTGGTAGTACTGCACGTCGTGGACCTCGATCCGTCTCTCACCGCCCTTCACCGCCTCGGTGGTTTCTTCGTCCTGCGCACGGCGGGAACGGCCGGCCGTCCCCTACCCACGCTCGCCCAGGCATACGGGCCGCGGCCCCCGGACGTTCAGGGCGACCCCCTGGCCTCGCGGGTCCGCCGGGTCGCCGGCGCCCTGCGCACCCCCGAGGCGCGGGTCGCCGCCTCGGTGGCCCAGCAGGGGATCGCCGCCCGCCTGTGGTCCGTGGCCCTGGGGTCCGCCGCCCTCCACGGCGCCGTCCCGGACCTCTCCCCGCCGCTGCTGCGCTGGGACCCGGAGGGCAGCGCCCCCGACGACCTGTGGCTGACCGGAGTGCGGCCGCTGCCCGGCGACGCGGCGACGATCGCGGAGCTGGTGCTGCACGGCCACCTCGAACCCCTCGCCGCGGCCCTGCGCTCCCGCCACCGCCTCGCACCGGGCCTGCTGCGCGGCAACGCGGCCTCCGCGCTCGCGGGCGCCGCCCGGGAACTGGACCGCTGGGGGCGCCGCCACGGCCGTACGGACGTCGCCGTTCGCGCCGCTTCCCTGACGGCCGAACTCCTCACGCACCCCCGGCTCGCCGGGACCGGAACCCTCACGGGCACCTCCTTCCGGCGCCGCAGCTGCTGCCTGTACTACCGGGTGCCCGGCGGGGGCGTCTGCGGCGACTGCTGCTTCGCACAACCGCCCCGCTCTTCCCCACGCGCCCCGTCTGGGTGACCATGAAGGTCGACGTCCGCTCAGACAGGGGGTTCACGGGTGCGAGTGGGACTGCTGACCCGGGAGTACCCCCCGGACGTGTACGGCGGCGCGGGAGTCCACGTGGAGTTCCTCGCCCGGGAGCTGCGGCCCCTGGTGGACCTGGAGGTGCACTGCTGGGGCGAGGGCAAGGCGGACGGCGTGCTGCGCCACCGCCCCTGGAGCGCGCTCGACGGCGCCAACGACGCGCTGCGCACCTTCTCCGTGGACCTCGCCATGGCCGCCGCGCTCCAGGACCGCGAGCTGGTCCACTCCCACACCTGGTACGCGGGCCTCGGCGGTCACCTGGCCAAACTGCTGTACGGCATCCCGCACGTGATGACCGCCCACTCCCTGGAGCCGCTGCGCCCCTGGAAGGCCGAGCAGCTCGGTGGCGGCTACGCCCTGTCGAGCTGGGCCGAGCGCACCGCCGTCGAGGCGGCCGACGGCGTGATCGCCGTCTCCGGTGCCATGCGCGAGGACATCCTCGCCTCCTATCCGGCCCTCGACCCCGCCCGGGTGCACGTCGTGCACAACGGCATCGACACGGACCTGTACCGCCCCGACCCCGGCACCGGCGCCCTGGACCGGATCGGCCTCGACCGTTCCCGCCCGTACGTGCTGTTCGTCGGCCGGATCACCCGGCAGAAGGGCGTGCCCCAGCTGCTGCGGGCGGTGCGCGGCATCGACCCGGCCGCCCAGGTCGTGCTCTGCGCCGGTGCCCCGGACACGCCCGGGATCGACCGGGAGTTCCGCGAGCTGTACGAGGAACTGAGCCGGGTCCGCGAGGGAGTGCACTGGATCCCCCGGATGCTGCCGCGGCCCGAGGTGATCCAGCTGCTGACACACGCGGCGGTGTTCGTCTGCCCCTCGGTGTACGAGCCGCTCGGCATCGTCAACCTGGAGGCCATGGCGTGCGGCACGGCGGTGGTCGCCTCCCGGGTCGGCGGGATTCCCGAGGTCGTGGCGGACGGCTCGACGGGGGTGCTGGTGGAAGCGGACGACGACTTCGAGACGGGCCTCGCGCGGGCGCTCGACTCGGTCCTCGGCGACCCGGCCACGGCCCGGCGGATGGGCGCGGCGGGGAGGGAGCGGGCCGTCACCGAGTTCGGCTGGGACGCGGTGGCCCGCCGTACGGCCCTGCTGTACGAGGAGATCCTCGAACAGGCTTAGTACCGCCCGTCCGGGGCAGTCTTGGGGAAATCCGGCGTGAGGGGAGCGGCCATGCGTCGTGGAGGTCCTTCGGTCCTGGGAATCGTGCTGGCGGGCGGCGAGGGCAAGCGCCTGATGCCCCTCACGGCGGACCGCGCCAAACCGGCGGTCACCTTCGGCGGCACCTACCGTCTGGTCGACTTCGTGCTGTCCAACCTGGTCAACGGCGACATCCTGCGCATCTGCGTGCTCACGCAGTACAAGTCGCACTCGCTGGACCGGCACATCACCACCACGTGGCGGATGTCCAGCCTGCTCGGCAACTACGTCACCCCCGTCCCCGCCCAGCAGCGCCTCGGCCCGCGCTGGTACCTGGGCAGCGCCGACGCGATCCTGCAGTCGCTGAACCTGATCCACGACGAACGGCCGGAGTACGTGGCGGTGTTCGGCGCCGACCACGTGTACCGCATGGATCCGCGCCAGATGCTCGCCCAGCACATCGAGAGCGGGGCCGGTGTCACGGTGGCCGGGATCCGGGTGCCGCGCTCGGAGTCCTCCGCCTTCGGCGTGATCACCCCGGGCTCGGACGGACGGTCCGTGGACCGCTTCCTGGAGAAGCCCGCCGACCCGCCCGGACTCGACGACGACCCCGAGTGCGTGTTCGCCTCCATGGGCAACTACGTCTTCACCACCAAGGCGCTCGTCGAGGCCCTCCACCGGGACGCCGAGGACGGGAACTCGGTGCACGACATGGGCGGTTCGATCCTGCCCCAGCTCACCGAGCGGGGCGAGGCCGCGCTGTACGACTTCAGCTCCAACCACGTGCCCGGCGAGACCAGCCGGGACCAGGGCTACTGGCGGGACGTCGGCACGCTGGACGCGTACTACGAGGCGCACATGGACCTGATCGCCGAACGTCCCGCGTTCAACCTCTACAACCGGCAGTGGCCCGTCTACACCCACTCCGGCCAGCTCTCGCCGGCCCGCTTCAACGCGGGCGGCATGGCGAGCGAGTCGATCATCAGCGCCGGCTGCCTGATCCGGGGCCAGGTCACCCGATCCGTGCTGTCGCCGGGCGTGGTCGTCGATCCGGGGGCCGTGGTGCAGGGCTCGGTGCTGCACGACAACGTGCACGTCGGGCGGGGCGCGGTGGTGCGCGGTGCCGTGCTCGACAAGAACGTGGAGGTGCCGCCGGGCGCGACGATCGGCGTCAACCCCGAGCGGGACGCGGAGTTGTACACGGTGTCCAAGGGCGGGGTGATCGCGCTCGGCAAGGGACAGCTCGTGCCGTAGTGGCGGGAGCGAGGGGCCCCGGTCGGCTGCTGTGACCACCGGGGCCTTTGTCATGTTCCTGGACGGATGGCGGAATCCGTGCTGTTATGCCGAGCTACGCTTGGCGGCATATCACGTTCAGTGAACGTCGCGGCAGGACAGGGCGGGATCCCCCGGCGCCCAGCCGGTGCCGGAGGGGTGACAGCGGCCGTCGGCCGTTCGAGCGCCCGTGAACCTCAACCCGTCAGGGTTGGAATCCCCCTCCCGTGAGGAAGGGGAGGAGGTCAAGAGCTCAAGGCCACCGCCTTCGACTCCAGCCGTACCCTGAAGCCGGACTTTCCCCAGCCGCTCGCCGGTCGGCTTCACCGAACACTTCGACGTGGTGATCGGTGGGGCCGACTGACCGGTGAAGTCGGCGCGACCCGACCCGGCCGACCCGAAGGCGCTGCTCGTCACGCTCGCCGAGCCCGTCGTCGGCAACAGGACCGGCACGGCCCGCGGCAGCGCCGACATCCGCCACGACGGACGGGGCGGCCTGACCGCCGCCGACGGCGACCCCGTGGACGCGTTCCTGAGCAGCGGCCCCAACCGCTCCACCCACGAGCTGAGCACCGAGTGGACGGACGAGGTGGGTCCGGACAACGCCCTCCCCGAGCACCCGCGCCCGCAGCTCACCCGTGACGAGTGGTGCGACCTCAACGGCCGCTGGCAGTTCGCCGCCGCCGAGGAGGGCGAGCAGCCGCCCGTCGGCAGGACGCTGAAGGAGCGCATCCTCGTCCCGTACCCGGTGGAGTCCCGGCTCTCCGGCATCCAGCGGCACGAGGACCGCATGTGGTACCGGCGCACCTTCACCGTGCCCCGCGACTGGCACATCGGCTCCGACCTGCGGCTGAACTTCGGCGCCGTCGACTGGCGCTCCGAGGTGTACGTCAACGGCACGAAGGTCGCCACGCACGAGGGCGGCTACGACAAGTTCAGCGCCGACGTCACCGACGCCCTGGAACCCGGCCGCACCCAGGAGATCATCATCGGCGTGTACGACCCGACCGACTCCGCCGAAGGCGAGAACCAGCCGGTCGGCAAGCAGCGCCTCGACCCCAGCGGCATCTGGTACACACCCAGCTCGGGCATCTGGCAGACGGTCTGGACGGAGCCGGTCGCCCGCGACCACGTCGACAGCCTCAAGCTCGTCCCGGACGTGCCCGGCGAGCGGCTCGCCGTGGAGGCGAGGGGAGTCCGCGACGGCGTACCCGTCAGGGCCACCGCGTACGAAGGACGGCGCAAGGTCGCCACGGCCGTCGGCCGCACCGGCGAACCGCTCACCCTGAGGATCCACGACCCGCGCCTGTGGTCGCCCGACGACCCGTTCCGGTACCGGCTGAAGGTCACCGTCGGCGCCGACCGGGTCGGCAGCTACTTCGGGATGCGCTCCATCGCCGTCGAGCGGATCGACGGGGTGCCGCGCACGGTCCTCAACGGCGAGCCCGTCTTCCTGATGGCCACCCTCGACCAGGGCTTCTGGCCCGACGGCCTGCACACCGCGCCCACCGACGAGGCCCTCGCGCACGACCTGAAGGCGCATAAGAAGCCCGGCTTCAACTCGGTGCGCAAGCACATCAAGGTCGAACCGGACCGCTGGTTCCACTGGGCCGACCGGCTCGGGCTGCTGGTGTGGCAGGACATGCCCTCCATGACGGCCGGGAAGACCCCGGGCCCGAGGCCCGCGACCGCTTCGAGCGTGAGCTGAAGCAGATGATCGACGAGCACGGCTGTCCCAGCCCGGCGCTCCCGCCCCGCCCGGACGGCAAACGCGCCCTGGTCAGCGGCGAGTACGGCGGCCTCGGCCTCGCCGTGCCCGGACACGCCTGGTCCGTGCAGCAGTCGTACGTCGACGTCGACCCGGCGACCTGCACCGACGACTACCTCACCAAGCTGGACGAGGTGCGCGCGCTGGTGTGCCGGGGCAGCAACGGCGCCGTGTACGCCCAGGTCACGGACGTCGAGGGCGAGCTCAACGGTCTGCTCACCTACGACCGGCGCGTGACGAAGCCGGACGTGGCCCGGGTGAAGGCCGCGTACGAGGCCCTGATCCGGGACGCCTCCCGGGCACGGCCCGCGGGCTGCCCGTCGGCGGAGGGCGCCACGCGGTGAACCGTTCCTCCGGCGGGCCGCGCCCGTCCGGGTGGCATCCGTCACCCGGGAGGCGCTGATCGCGCCGCGGCAGCCCCGCCCGTCACTCCCGTCCCGCCCCTTCCGCCGCACCGGCGGGAGGGGCGGAGACGTCACATGCTGTTCACTGGGGGTAGCCGGATCGTACTTGACCGTAATCGGCCGGGGCGATTGACTGCTGATCCGTTCCCGTCGTCGACGCGAGGCCCCGCCCATGACCGCAGACCCGCTCGCCCCTCTCGACCTGGCGTTCTGGAACATCGAGTCCACCGGTCACCCGATGCACCTCGCGGCGCTCGGGGTGTTCTCCGCCGACTCGCCCTCCGCGGCGGCCCACGCGGTGGACCTGCTGGCCGCCCGTGCCGCCGCCGTGCCCGGGCTGCGGATGCGCATCCGCGACACCTGGCAGCCGCTCACCCTGCGGCAGCCGCTGTCGGCGCTGCGCCGCACCTGGCCGGCGCCCGGCGAGCGCCTGGCCGCCGTGCTGCGGCAGCCGCTCGCCTCCGCCCTGCGCCGGTCCCTCGCCTTCGGCGGCGCCACCCGCGAACCCGACCCCGGCTTCGACCCCCTCGACCACGTCCGGCTGCACCCCCCGGCCGCCGACTTCCACACCGCGGCCGGCCGGCTCATGGGACGCCCGCTGCAACGCACCCGGCCGCCCTGGGAGGCCCATGTGCTGCCGGGGGAGGACGGCACCTCCTTCGCCGTCCTGTTCAAGTTCCACCACGCCCTCGCCGACGGGCTGCGCGCCCTCACCCTCGCCGCCGCGCTGATGGACCCGATGGACCTCCCCGCGCCCCGGCCCCGCCCCGCCGGGCCGCCGCGCGGACTCCTCCCGGACGTGCGCGAGGTGCCCGGTCTCGTCCGGGACGCCCTCGCCGACGCGGGCCGGGCCCTAGACATCGGCGCCGCCGTCGCCCGCTCCACCCTCGACGTGCGCTCCTCACCCGCGCTGACCTGCGCGCCCAGCGGCACCCGCCGCACCGCCGGCGTGGTCGTCGACCTCGACGACGTGCACCGGATCCGCAAGAGCGCCGGCGGCACCGTCAACGACGTCACGATCGCGGTCGTCGCCGGCGCCCTGCGCCGCTGGCTCGACGAGCGCGGCGACGGCAGCGAGGGCGTCGCGCCCCGCGCCCTCATCCCCGTCTCCCGGCGCCGGCCGCGCACCGCCCACCCGCAGGGCAACCGGCTCTCCGGGTACCTGCTGCAGCTCCCCGTCGACCAGCGGGACCCGCTCGTCCGCCTCGCCCTGGTGCGCACCGCCATGGACCGCAACAAGGACGCCGGTCCGCACCGGGGCGCGGGCGCCGTCGCCCTGCTCGCCGAGCACGTTCCGCCGCTCGGCCACCGGCTCGGCGGGCCGCTGCTGGGCCAGGCGGCCCGGCTCTGGTTCGACGTGCTGGTCACCAGCGTGCCGCTGCCCGGCTTCGGCCTGAGGCTCGGCGGCGACCCGCTCGGCGCCGTCTTCCCGCTCGCGCCGCTGGCCCCCGGCCACTCCCTCGCGGTCGCGGTCTCCACCTACCGCGGACGCGTCCACTACGGCCTGGTTGCCGACGGCGCCGCGGTCCCGGACCTCGACCACCTGGCCCGCGCGCTGACCGAGGAGGTGACGGCGCTGACCGCCGTCTGCGACCGCTGAGGGACGCGGTTTGGCGCCGTGGCCCGACGCTGAAGTAAAATCCGCCGTTCGACAGCGTGCGCGAACGGAGCGCCGCGAGGAGCAGAGCAGGAACAGCAGCGGCGATGACGGTGACACAGGACGGCCCCGAGGCCACGGACGCGGTGGCACACGGGCCCGGCATCGACCCGGAGCGGCTGGCCGTCTGCCTCGACGTGCTGCGGGAACTCGACGAACTCGACGTCGACCACCCGGACGCGATCCTGGTCCGCCGGGCCACCTCGCACATCTACCGCACGGTCAAGCAGCGCCGCCGCCAGGAGCGCCGGGCCGCCAAGACCGCCCACGACAAGGCGGTCACCGAGGCCACCGCCACCGGCTCCGCCGAGCGCATCGACGACGAGACCGAAGGCATCCTGCCCTCCTCCCGGGTCGAGCCCGGCAAGATCGCGGGGATACTCCAGCGCCCCCGCTCCTGCTACACCTGCAAGACCCGCTACGTCGAGGTCGACTACTTCTACCACCAGCTCTGCCAGAACTGCGCCGCCGAGAACCGCGCCCGGCGCGACGCCCGCGCGGACCTCACCGGCAAGCGGGCGCTGCTCACCGGCGGACGCGCCAAGATCGGCATGTACATCGCGCTGCGGCTGCTGCGCGACGGCGCCCACACCACGATCACCACGCGCTTCCCCAAGGACGCCATCCGCCGCTTCAAGGCCATGGACGACTCCGCGGACTGGATGCACCGCCTGGAGGTCGTCGGCATCGACCTGCGCGACCCCGCCCAGGCCGTCGCGCTGGCCGACCGGGTCGCGGAGCAGGGCCCGCTCGACATCCTGATCAACAACGCCACCCAGACCGTACGCCGTCTGCCGTCCGCGTACACCGCGCTCGTCGAGGGCGAGAGCGCCCCACTGCCGGCCGGTGAGCTGCCCGCCCACCACGTCATCGGCGCCTTCAACTCCGGCGCGGTCGACGGACTGACCGCGCTGCCCGTCGGCGTCAGCGGACTCGACGCGCAGAAGGTGGCCGACCTCGCCCTGGTCGCGGGCAACGCCAGCGTGGTCCGGCACCGCGAGGGCACCGCCATCGACGCGGGCGGCCTGCTTCCCGACGTCGTCGACACCAACACCTGGGTGCAGACCATCGAGCAGATCTCCCCGGTGGAGCTGCTGGAGACCCAGCTGTGCAACTACACGGCGCCGTTCATCCTGATCAGCAAGTTGCGTCCGGCGATGGCCGAGGCCGCGCGCCGGGCGTCCGCCGGGCGCGCCTACGTCGTCAACGTCTCCGCGATGGAAGGCGTGTTCGACCGCGGCTACAAGGGCGCGGGACACCCCAACACCAACGCGGCCAAGGCGGCCATGAACATGGTGACGCGGACCAGCGCGCAGGAGATGTTCGACGCCGACCGCATCCTGATGACCTCGGTCGACACCGGCTGGATCACCGACGAGCGGCCCCACTTCGACAAGCTGCGCCTCGCCGACGCCGGTTTCCACGCCCCGCTCGACCTGGTCGACGGCGCCGCCCGCGTCTACGACCCGATCGTGCGCGGCGAGGCGGGCGAGGACCTGTACGGCGTCTTCCTGAAGGACTACGCGCCCGGCCGGTGGTGACGCGGGACGGCCCGAGGGGCCGTCAGTCGACCATGCCCAGCCGGGAGTTGCGCGCCGCCAGCAGCTCCAGCACGGTGCGCCAGTCCTCCAGGACACCGGCATCGAAGCAGGCGGTGCGGGCCTCCTCGTCCGCCGCGCGCAGGGCGAGGAGGTCGTCGTCGGCCGGAAGGTCGTACCGGGCGTGCCGGAGGACCAGGCCGGCCACCCGCTCGCCGAGCAGCGTCCGTATCGCGTCCGCCGCGCGGTCGGCGGCCGCCGCAGGCTCGCCCGGCCGCAGCAGCCGCCCGACGGGCCGTACCAGGCCCGCCACCTGGAGTTCCTTGTCCGCGGGCCGGCCGCGGCGCAGCAGCGCGGCGGTGCGCAGGGCGTGGTCGTGCGCGTCGGCCGGGGTCCCGCCGCGGCCCCGGACGTCCCGCGTGCCCCGGCACGCGTACAGCAGGTCCATCAGCTCCTCGACGGTGCGCAGCTCCATGCGCCGGTCCTCCCGGGAGTAGGCCGTTGCCGTGCGGCAGCAGACCATGACGAGCTTGCGTACCGGCCAACGGGACCTGAACTGCGCCCCGACCACGCGGCCCGGCCGGAAGTGCCGACATCCGTGTACGTCGAACGAGTGACTACAGTCAGTCGCGTTCATGTGGAAATAGGGGCATATTACGGTCGTCGGGCACCGTCCGACGCATGATTGTTACCGTCGGTTTTGAGCCCCATCGAGCGGGGGGCCGCTCATTTGGTTACTCTGATGCGGACGGACAGCAGTCAGGGTTCCACCCGCACCCACGGTCCGTCATGGGACCAGCCGGTTCACCACGGCCTGCTCTCCCTCGAGTTGCCGGCGCCACCGCGTCCGAACGGTTTTCCCTTCAGGCCCGAGCGGACGTCGGGCGCCGGGCGCAGGGCCGACGCAGTACGTCCCGAGGGTGACCGACACATAAGGAGTGCGCGGTGACACCGGAGCAGACGAAGAGCGATCAGCGCCCCGAGGAACGCGTGGAGCGCACCGCCCGCCGGCCGAAGAAGCTCGGCAGTCTCGACGTGTGGGCCCGTTCGGCCCCGATCCGCCTCGCCGGCTACGAGGACGACCTCGCCGAGCCCCACATCCTGCCCAGCGTCGACTGACGGCACGTGCGGGCGGTCGCACCCCGTCGCTACGGCCGGACGTAGGGCCGGGTCATGATCTCCATGTTGTGGCCGTCCGGGTCGTCGAAGTAGGCGCCGCGCCCGCCGAAGAGGCTGTTGACCCTGCCGGGCTCGGTGTGGCCCGGATCCGCGTAGTAGGTGACCCCGGCCGCCTCCAGGCGCGCGATCACGGCGTCGAACCGCTCCTCGGGCACCAGGAACGCGTAGTGCTGGCTCTGGACCGGCTCGTCCCGCTTCTCGTAGTAGTCGAGGGTCACGCCGTTGCCCAGGTCGACCGGGAGGAACGGGCCGAACGGGGCGCCGACCTCCAGTCCCAGTATCCCGGCGAGGAACTCGGCGGAGTACCGGCGGTCACTGGCGTAGACGGCGGTGTGGTCCAACTGGACGTGCTGTGCTGGGGACATGGCTGGATTCGTCTCCGGTGTCGGTTTCCATGATGGGACGGGAACACGGAGAGGAACGGCGGGCCACGGCCCCGCGCGGGCGGGGGCGTGCCCCGCACCGGCCTCACACCGGGGCCGGGAGCGCCTTGCGTGCATGGCCCACGGCCGACCCGGCAGTCACCCGGCCGACCCTAGGCCCTCGCGGCCGGTCGCCGCAACGCCGTTCCGGTCAGGCCGGGTTGTGCTCGGAGACCGTCCAGCCCATCGCGTCGACCAGGGCGGCGGCCTCGGGGGTCGCCCTGGCCGGGGCCCCGCCCTCGGCCGCGTCCGGACCGAACCGCACAGGAGCGTCATGACCGGCCTGCGCGCGACGATGCGCGACTCGACGTTCACCCTCTGGGAGGTGCCCGTCGACGGGCTGCCGATCGACTGGGACGACGCCAAGCACCGCCTCGAGGCCCCGGCGCCCCGGACGGGCACGGCACCGCCCACTGAACGGCGGTTTGCTCCGAGCGGGTGCGCGCCGGGTTCCCGTACCCGCACGAGGAGTCGGACCGGATCTGGAAGACGGTGCTGCCGCACCAGTTCCACGACATCCTGCCCGGCTCCTCCATCGCCTGGGCGCACTGCGAGGCCCGCGCCGCCCACGCGCGGATCGCCGCGGAACTGAACGGCGTCATCGGCTCCGCCCGGCGCGCCCCGGCCGGCGAGGGCGCGGTCCCGCTGGTCTTCGACGCCGCCCCGCACACCCGCGCCGGCGTCCCGGCGGGCGGCGCGCGGCCGGCGGCCTCCGAGGGCCGTACGACCCTCGGCGCGAGCCCCGGAGGCGGTCACGTCCTCGACAACGGCCTGCTGTGGATCGGGATCGACGCCCGCAGCCTCGTGGTCTCCGTCCACGACATCGAGGCCGACCGGGAGACCATCGTCCCCGGCCGGGCGGGCAACCTGCTCCAGCTCCACCCGGACCTGCCGAACATATGGGACGCCTGGGACGTCGACGCGTTCCACCGCACCACCGTCACCGATCTGACCGGCGCGGACGAGGTCGCCGCCGGCCCGGACGGCGCCTCGGTGCGGATCTCCGCTCCTTCGGCGGATCCCGGGTCGTCCAGGTGCTGACGCTGCCGCCGGGGGAGCGGCGGCTCGTGGTGGACACCGAGGTCGACTGGCACGAGACGGAGAAGTCCCTCAAGCTCGCCTTCCCGCTCGACCTGCACACCGAACGCTGCGCCTCCGAGACGCAGTTCGGGCATTCCTTCCGGCCCACCCACACCAACACCTCCTGCGAGGCGGCCAAGTTCGAGGCGTGCAACCACCGCTTCGTCCACCTCCAGGAACCGGACCGGGGCGTGGCGGTCGTCAACGACTCGACGTACGGCCACGACGTGACGCGCACGGTCCGCACCGACGGCGACGGCGGTACGACCACCACGGTCCGCGTCTCCCTGCCGCGCGCCCCGCGTTTCCCCGACCCCGAGACCGACCAGGGCGTGCACCGCTTCCGGCACGCGCTGGTGCCGGGCGCCTCCACCGGCGACGCGGTGCGCGAGGGCCGGCGGATCGATCTGCCCGAGCGGCGGCTCACCGGGGCCGGCGAGGTCGACCCGCTGGTGACGGCCGACCGGGACGCGGTCGTGAGCACGGCGGTCAAACCGGCCGACGACGGCAGCGGTGACGTCGTCGTCCGCTTCCACGAGGCCCACGGTGCCCGCGCCACGCTCACCACCGGTTTCGCCGTCACCGGCGTCGAGGTGACCGACCTGCTGGAACGCCCGCTCGCGGACACTCAGGCGCCCCCGCTCGACGGCGACCGGATCACCGTACGCCTGCGCCCCTTCCAGCTGACGACGCCGCCGCTGAAGCGGGCCTGACCGGCTCAGCCCTCCAGCCGGGCGCGCAGCCACTCCTCCACCGCGCCCACGTGCGCGGCCGCCGCCGCCCGGGCCGCCTCCGGGTCGCGGGCGGCCAGGGCGCGGTGGATCGCCGCGTGTTCGCGCCGGGTGCGGGCGAAGGCGCCCTCCTCCTGGTAGCCGCGCCGGACCCGGGCCCGGAAGGTGCGCGAGGACAGGCCCTCCAGCATCGCGGCCATCGTCTCGTTGCCGGCGGCCGCCGCGATCTCGCGGTGGAAGGCCAGGTCGTGGGCGAGGATCTCCTCCGGATCGTCGGTGGCGTTCATCGCCGCCAGGTGCTTCTCGACCTCGGCCAGCCGGTCCGCGGTGATCCGCGCGGCGGCCAGCGCGGTCGCCGTCGACTCCAGGACGCGGCGCACCTCCAGCAGCTCGACCAGGCGCGGCCCCCGGGACAGGTCGGCCACCACCCCGAACGTCTCCAGCAGGTCCCCGGCCTCCAGCCGGGTGACGTAGATGCCCGAGCCGTGCCGGGCCTCGACCACGCCCAGCACCGTGAGCGCGCGGATCGCCTCCCGCATCGAACTGCGGGAGATGCCCAGCCGGGCGGCGAGATCCCGCTCGGTGGGCAGCCGCTCACCGGGCTCCAGTTCACCTTCGCGGATCATCGCCGTGATCCGTTCGATGGCGCGTTGCGTCACCGTGCCCTTCTGCGGGGCCGTCTCCTCCACGCCACTCCTCCACTCACCCGGTCCGCCGCAGTCTAACGACGGGAGTGGTCGGACCACTACGGACAGGAAAGCGCAAGATCCGCGCGTGGGGCTGTTCTGCGCGCCAAGTGGTCTGATAAGTATGCGGCCGTGCCCCGGACTGACGCCCTGCCGCCCCCGTCGCCCACCGAAAGGTCCTCCGTGCCTCCGCGACCCGCCCGCATCACCGCCGTCGACACCTACGACATCCGGTTCCCCACCTCGCGCGAGCTCGACGGCTCCGACGCCATGAACCCCGACCCCGACTACTCGGCGGCCTACGTCGTCCTGCGCACCGACGCCGCCGACGGACACGAGGGGCACGGGTTCGCGTTCACCATCGGGCGGGGCAACGACGTCCAGGTCGCCGCGATCGAAGCGCTCCGCGGCCACCTCGTCGGACGGTCCGCCGACGAACTCTGCGCCGACCCCTCCGTCCTGAACCGCGCCCTGACCGGCGACAGCCAGCTGCGCTGGCTCGGACCCGAGAAGGGCGTGATGCACATGGCGATCGGGGCCGTCGTCAACGCCCTGTGGGACCTGGCCGCCAAACGCGCGGACAAGCCGCTGTGGCGGCTGCTCGCCGAGGCCGACCCCGCGTGGCTGGTCCGCCAGATCGACTTCCGCCACCTCACCGACGCCCTCACCCCCGAAGAGGCCCTCGCCCTCCTGCGCCGCGGCCGGGAGGGCGCCGGGGAGCGCACCGCCCTGCTGCTGGAGCGCGGCTACCCCGCCTACACCACCTCGCCCGGCTGGCTCGGCTACGACGACGGGAAACTCACCCGGCTCGCCGTGCAGGCGGTCGCCGACGGCTTCCGCCAGATCAAGCTCAAGGTCGGCGCCGACCTCGACGACGACCTGAGGCGCTGCCGGGCCGCCCGCGCGGCCGTCGGACCGGACGTGCGCATCGCGGTCGACGCCAACCAGCGCTGGGACGTGGACGAGGCGATCCGCTGGACCAGGGCCCTCGCCGGGTTCGACCCGTACTGGATCGAGGAGCCCACCAGCCCCGACGACATCCTCGGCCACGCGGCGATCCGCCGTGCCGTCGCCCCGGTGAAGGTGGCCACCGGCGAGCACGCGCAGAACAGGATCGTCTTCAAGCAGCTCCTCCAGGCCGGCGCCGTCGACATCGTCCAGATCGACGCGGCCCGCGTCGGCGGGGTCCCCGAGAACCTGGCGATCCTGCTGCTCGCCGCCAAGTACGGCGTCCCCGTGTGCCCGCACGCCGGCGGGGTCGGTCTGTGCGAACTCGTCCAGCACCTGTCGATGTTCGACTACGTGGCCCTGACCGGCACCACCGAGGACCGGGTCATCGAGTACGTCGACCATCTGCACGACCACTTCCTCGACCCGGTGGTGATCCGCGACGGCCACTACACGGCACCCCTCGCGCCCGGCTTCTCCGCCGCCATGCGGCCCGAGTCCCTGGCGCGCTACACCTATCCCGACGGCGGCTTCTGGGCCGCCGATCCGGACACGCAGAAGGAGAAGGAGCGGACCGCATGAGCGACTTCGAGGGCCTGACGGCCCTGGTGACCGGCGGCGCCTCCGGCATCGGCCGGGCCACGGCGGACCTCCTCGCGGAGCGCGGCGCCACCGTGGCCGTACTCGATCTCGACCCCTCGACGGTCGGCGCACCCCTCACCGGACACCGCGCCGACGTCACCGACGACGCCTCGGTGCGCGCGGCGGTGGCCGCCGCCGTCGACGGCCTGGGCGGCCTCGACGTACTGGTTAATAATGCCGGCGTCGGCGCCCGGGGAACCGTGGAGACCAACTCCGACGAGGAATGGCACCGCGTCTTCGACGTCAACGTCCTCGGCATGGTCCGCACCGCCCGCGCCTGCCTGCCGCACCTGCGCGCCTCCGCGCACGCGGCGATCGTCAACACCTGCTCCGTCGCCGCCACCGCAGGGCTGCCGCAGCGGGCCCTGTACAGCGCCACCAAGGGCGCCGTGCACTCCCTCACCCTCGCCATGGCCGCCGACCACGTCCACGAGGGCATCCGCGTCAACTGCGTCAACCCGGGCACCGTCGACACCCCCTGGATCGGCCGGCTGCTGGACGCGGCCGACGACCCGGCCGCCGAGCGTGCCGCCCTCGAGGCCCGCCAGCCCACCGGCCGCCTGGTCTCGGCCGCGGAGGTCGCCGGTGCCATCGCCTACCTGGCGAGCCCGCTGTCCGGCGCGACCACCGGCACGGCCCTCGCGGTCGACGGCGGCATGCAGGGACTGCGACCGCGCCCGGAGAGCCGGTGAACCGGCGACGGCTCGGCCGCAGCCGCGTCGAGGTCACCGCCCTGGCCTTCGGGGCCTCCGGCATCGGCAACCTGTACACCGAGGTCGGCGAGGAGGAGGCGTACGAGGCGGTACGGGCCGCCTGGCAGCGCGGCATCCGCTCCTTCGACACCGCCCCGCACTACGGCCTCGGCCTCGCCGAACGCCGCCTCGGCGCCGCCCTGCGCGAGCATCCGCGCGACGCGTTCACCGTGTCCACGAAGGTGGGCCGCCGCCTCGAACCCTCCCACGCCGGCGGCGACGACCTCGCCCACGGCTTCGCCGTCCCCGCCACCCACCGACGCGTCTGGGACTTCAGCGCCGACGGCGTGCGCCGCACCCTGGAGGCGAGCCTGGAACGCCTCGGCCTGGACCGGGTCGACACCGTCTACCTCCACGACCCCGACGACCACGCCGAACAGGCCTTCCGCGAGGGCTACCCGGCCCTGGAGAGGCTCCGCGCGGAGGGCGTCGTCGGGGCGATCGGCGCCGGCATGAACCAGACCGCGATGCTCACCCGCTTCGTCCGGGACACCGACGTCGACGTCGTCCTGTGCGCCGGCCGCCACACCCTGCTCGACCACAGCGCCCTGACCGACCTGCTGCCCGCCGCCCTGGAACACGGCACCTCCGTCGTCGTCGGCGGCGCCTTCAACTCCGGCCTGCTCGCGGACCCGAGGCCGGGGGCGACGTACGACTACGCCCCGGTCCCCGCCGGGTTGCTGGACCGCGCCCTGCGGCTGAAGGAGGCCGCCGAGCGGCACGGCACCACCCTGCGCGCCGCCGCCCTGGCCCACTGCGCCGCCCACCCGGCGGTCGCGAGCGTGCTGGTCGGCGCCCGCTCGGCCGCCGAGGTCCACGACTGCGCCGACCAGTTCGCGGCCCCGGTACCCGCCGCCCTCTGGCGGGAACTGCGCGCCACCGGCCTGCTGCCGCCCGGGGAGGAGCTGCCGTGACCGTCGACGCGCACCACCACGTCTGGGACCTGTCCGTCCGCGACCAGGACTGGCTCACCGGCCCCGGACTCCGGCCGCTACGGCGGGACTTCGGGCTGTCCGACCTCGCACCCGAGGCGAGCGCGGCCGGCGTCGGCCGCACCGTCCTGGTGCAGACCGTCACGGTCCCCGAGGAGACCCCCGAACTGCTGGCGCTCGCCGCGGCCCACGAGCTGGTCGCCGGGGTCGTCGGCTGGACCGACCTCACCCGCCCCGACGTCGCCGACGAGCTGGCCCGGCTGCGGGCGCTGCCCGGCGGGCGGTACCTGAAGGGCGTCCGCCACCAGGTGCAGGGCGAACCCGACCCCGGGTGGCTGCTGCGCCCGGACGTACGGCGCGGACTCGCCGCCGTGGCCGACGCCGGTCTGGTCTACGACCTCGTGGTCCTGCCGCACCAGCTGCCGGCCTGCGCGGCGGCGGCCGGGGCGCTGCCCCGGCTCACCTTCGTCCTGGACCACCTGGGCAAACCGCCCGTCGCCTCGGGCGCGCTCGAACCCTGGGCGTCCGACGTCCGCGCCCTGGCGGCGCTGCCCAACACGGTGTGCAAGCTCTCCGGCCTGGTCACCGAGGCCGACCGGGCCTCCTGGACCGTCGACGACCTGCGCCCGTACGCCGACGTCGTCCTGGACGCCTTCGGTCCCGGCCGGCTGATGTTCGGCTCGGACTGGCCGGTGTGCACCCTCGCGGCGGCGTACGGCGACGTCCTCGCCACCGCGCGGGCGCTGACCGGGAGCCTCGACGCCACCGGACGCCGTCAGCTCTTCGAGACCACCGCCACCCGCGTCTACGGTCTCTGAGCCGACCCCGTCAGCCGGGTCGGCGGCAGGAACTCCCGCACATACGTCCGCTCCCAGCACGCGCCCGTCTCCCGCAGCTCCCGCCACGTCGTGTAGCGGTAGCGGAAGAGGCGGGCGCGGATGTGCCGGGGCGGCGCGTCCGGAGGGAACGGGGAGCGGCGCAGCAGCCTCAGCGTGTCCCGGTCGCCCTCCAGTAGACGCTCCACCAGCGCGCCGAACCACGGCCCCGCGTACGCGGGCGACAGCGCGGCGAACCACATCAGCCAGTCGAGCCGCAGGTGGTACGGCGCGAACTGCCGCGGCCAGCGCCGCGGATCACCCGGCTTGCCCTTGAACTCGTACTCCCGCCAGTCGGAGTCCTTCCGGGGCACCTCGTCCGCCGTCCCCTCCACGACCACCTCGTACCGGACCCGGCTGACGCTGCCGAACGCCCCGTAGGTGTTGACCAGGTGCAGCGGGTCGAAGGAGCGGTTCATCACCTGGCGGCGGGAGAGCATGTTGCGGACCGGCCGGTAGGAGAGGCCGAGGAGCAGCGCGGACACCGCGAGGACGACCACCACGTACCACAGCGGCGCGCCGGACACCGCCGGCGGATCGGAGGGGAACGCGACCGCCGGCAGGGCCAGCACGATCGTGATCCAGTTCAGCCACGCGAAGTTGCCGGACAGCACCAGCCACAGCTGGGTGACGATCATCAGCGAGGCGGCCACCGAGGCCACCGGCTGCGGGGCGAACAGCAGGAACGGCACGACGAGCTGGGTGACGTGGTTCGCGGCCACCTCGACGCGGTGCAGCGGCTTCGGCAGACGGTGGAAGAACCAGCTCAGCGGCCCCGGCATCGGCTGGGTCTCGTGGTGGTGGTCCAGGCAGGTCAGCTTCCGCCAGCACTCGTCGCCGCGCATCTTGATCAGTCCCGCGCCGAACTCCACTCGGAGCAGGATCCACCGCAGCAGGAACAGCACCACGACCGGCGGCGCCACCTCGTCGTTGCCGAGGAACACGGCCAGGAAACCGACCTCGAGCAGCAGCGACTCCCAGCCGAACGAGTACCAGGTCTGCCCCACGTTGACGACCGACAGGTACAGCGCCCACGGCACCAGCCACAGCAGCATCCCGCCCCACAGCGGAAGCAGCGAGTCCAGCCCTGCAAGCAGCGCCGCCGACACCGCGCAGCCCGTCCAGGCGCACCCCGCGAAGAACCGGTCCGAGTAGTGCCAGTGGAACAGGCTCGGCGACCTCCGCAGCGGCACCCGCTCCACGAAACGCGGCACCGGCAGCATGCCCCGCTCCCCGATCAGCGCACGGAACTGCAGCGCCGCCGTCAGGAACGCGACCAGGTACAGCCCGGCCAGCGCCCGCTGGAAGACCAGCCGGCCCGTCCAGTACTCGGATGCGGTGAACCACTCCACGGCCGCGCTCCCTCCTGCCTCGTCCCACCGGGACATCCGTGACTCTCCGTATACCACCGGGCGGGCCGCGCAACCCGCGGGCGAGAGGCGCGCGGACGGTGCCCAGCGGTCGAAGAATCGGGCGAATCCTGGCAAGGTGGGCCCATGGCTGATCGGGGAGCGAACCCCCTGTCACTCCCGGACGACTGGCCGGACCACCCGGATCCGATCCTGGCGCTCAACCGCATGGGCAGCTTCGACTGGGACCTGGACGCCGGGGTGCTGCAGATGGACGCCCAGGCGCACGAGATCTTCGACCTGCGCCCCGACGAATACGACGACCGGCCCGAGTCCCTGGGGAGCCGGGTCCCCTCGGGCGAAGCCCTGCGCCTGGACACCGTGGTGTCGCAGGCGCTGAAGACGGGCAGCGAGAACTACGGCGCCTACTTCCGCGTCCGCCGCCGCGACGGCTCCCTGCGCTGGACCCACACCCAGGGCTACATCCGCCGGGACGAGAGCGGTCGGCCCCGCCGCATCATCGGCATCGTCCGGGACGCCACCCAGGAGCTCGGCGACAGCGAGGCCAGACGCGAACAGGCCGCCCAGGAGGACGACCGCCGCCGGCAGACCAACGTCGTCCAGCTCACCACCGCCGCCCTCGCCCACGCCCGCACCGTGCAGGACGTCATCGACGTCCTCAAGGACACCCACGGCCTCACCCATCTGGGTGCGACCAGTCTCGTGATGGGGCTGGTCGAGGCGGGCCGGATCCGGCTCATCGCCGAGGGACCCGAGGGCAGCCTCATACCGGGCACCGAGGTCACCGGGATCGAGGAGCCGTACCCGATGAGCGAGGCGGTGCGCACCCTCAGCCCGCGCTTCATCGACTCCCCGGAGGAGTTCGCCGAGCGCTATCCGCGGCTGTGGCAGGGCCTCACCGGCCTGGACATCACCTCGGCGGCCTACCTGCCGCTGATCGTCCAGGCCCACCCCATCGGCGCCATGGGCCTGCTCTACAGCGACCGGCGCGGCTTCTCCGCGGAGGAGCGCAACATCCTCGTCGCCCTGGGCAGCAGCATCTCCCAGAGCCTGCAGCGCGCGATGTTCTACGAGCAGGAGATGGACCTCGCCCAGGGGCTGCAGCAGGCCATGCTGCCGCGCACCATCCCCAGCGTGCCCGGCGCCGACCTCGCCGTGCGCTACCGGGCCGCCACCATCGGCGGCTCCCTCGGCCGGGACATCGGGGGCGACTGGTACGACCTGATCCCGCTGCCGGGCGACCGGGTGGGCGCCGTCATCGGCGACGTCCAGGGCCACGACACGCACGCCGCCGCCGTCATGGGCCAGCTGCGCATCGTGCTGCGCGCCTACGCGGCCGAGGGCCACCCGCCGGCCACCGTGATGGCCCGCGCCTCCGTCTTCCTGGACGAGCTCGACACCGACCGCTCCGCGACCTGCCTCTACGCCGAGGCCGACCTGTCCACCGGCGTGCTCCAGGTGGTCCGGGCCGGACACCTCGACCCGCTGGTGCGCCGCACCGACGGCTCCTGCCGGCGCGTCCCCGTCCCCGGCGGGCTGCCGCTCGGCCTGTCCGCGGAGTTCGGGCGGCTCGACTACCCGGTCGGCACGATGGAGCTCGACCCGGGCGACACCCTGCTGCTGTGCACCGACGGCCTGGTCGAGCAGCCCGGCGCCGACCTCGACGACGGCATGGAGAACCTCTCGGCGCTGGTCGCCGCCGGTCCCGACGACGTACGCGCCCTCGCCGACCGGCTCATCGACCTGGCCGGGGAACGCGGCGGCGGCGACGACGTGGCGCTGCTCCTGCTGCGCCGCCGTGCCCTGGACAGCGCGCGGCCCGGCGGGCGGCTCAGGCGGCGGGTCACGCCCGGCGAACCGGAGGCGCTCGCCGAGGCCCGGCGCGTGATCCGCACGGCGGTGGGCTCCTGGGGCGCGGCGGACCGGGCCGACGAGATAGAGCTGGTCGCCGACGAGATGATCACCAACGTGCTGATGCACACCGAGGGCTCCGCGGTCGTCACCCTGCGGGTCCTCGACGGCAGCGAGCGGCGCGTGCGGGTGGAGGTCGAGGACTCCTCCAGCGCCCTGCCGCGCCGCCGGGAGGCGGGCGAGTCGGGCGTCTCCGGACGGGGCCTGCTGCTGATCGAGACGCTCACGGACGTATGGGGCGTGGAGGCACGCGGCAGCGGCAAGTGCGTATGGAGCGAGTTCGTGATGGCGAAGGGCTCCGCCCGGGCCTGAGGCCCGCCCGGGCGCCGCGCACCGTGCCGCCCGTGGGGCCTCACCGGGGCTTCAGCGTCACCAGGTTCTCGCCCTCCGCCGTGCGCACCTCGTAGCGGGCGATGTCCTCGGGACGCATGGCGGAGCCGCCGAGCACGGTGTGGGGGCGGGCGTCGTGACGGGGCACGCTCCAGCTGGTCGCCGTCTCCTCGGAGCCGTCCCGGCCGACCACCACCAGTCGGCAGGTGCGGGGACCGGCACCGTCCTTGACCTCGATCTCCACGGCGCTGCCCCAGGCCTTGTCCTGAGTGGTCACCTGCGCCCACACCCCGGACCGTTCGTCGGTCGCCGCGACGCTCACGGCGCTCCCGCCGTCGTCCCGCGCCATCATCGCGACCGCCGGCGCGGACACCGCGGCCACCAGCGAGGCGGCCAGCGCCAGCAGCAGCCGGCGACGCCCCGCGCGGTTGCGGGCCGCCACCTGGGACAGCAGCCGGTCCAGCATCCTCGGGCCGGGCTCGGCCAGCGGGTGCACCAGCCGCGGGGTGGAACTCCGGTACAGCATCAACTGGCGTGCCGCAGGGCCGAATTCGGTCACCTGGACAGCGCACTGAGGGCACTCCATGAGGTGGTCCTCGAAGCGGAACGCATCCGCCTCGTCCAGCACGCCGAGCGCATAGGCGCCGACGTCGCGATGCCTCTCCAGGGACCTCATGCCGAATCCTCGTGCCGTTGGGTGCGGGTGGGGTTACTCCTTGCTCCCATCGGTACGCACCAGGCAGCCGAATCACTCAAGCCACGTGCCGAATCGTAACCAAGGGATTCGGAGCCGACCGGCCCGTGGATTGGCCGGATCGGCGAGGAACCTAGAAAAGATGGATGGCGAGGTGACCGAGCGGCAGCCCGAGCTGCCACGCCGGTGTCCACACCTTGGGTCCCTCGTCCTCACCGGTCACCGCGCCACCGCCAGGCACCGCGTTCAGGTCGGGCGCGAGCAGCTCCGTCTCCCGCAGCCAGCGCCAGGCCTCCCGGGCCAGCTCCAGGTCCGGGTCGGGAGTGCTCCGGCCGGCCGCGGCGGCGTCCGCGGACAGGTCCCGCAGGCGCCCCTGCACCCACTCCTGCCACGGCTGGTCGTACGCGGTCAGCGACAGCCAGTTCTCCAGCTGGGTGACCACCCGGATGCCGGACAGCTCGCCGTCGGTGTCGGACAGGAACACGGTCAGCGCCAGCGCGTCCCGCCCGGCGCGGAACTCGAAGGACGTCGGCGGCATCAGATCGCCGCTGCGCAGCAGTTCGTCGGCGATGTACTCGGCGTACAACCAGGCCATGGGGACGGTCAGTTCACCGTCGCCGGTGCCGTCCGTGCTCTTTGGACCTCTGTGCAGCATCCCTTCCTGCCTTCCTCCGGTGCGTGCGCGTCGCCCGAACCCGGGCCCCCGGTCCGGAACACGGATGAGGACAGCCGATTACCCAACCGGGTCGGTCGGCAAGGCGCTTTGCGAAGGCTTGACCCTGACTTCGGTTTCACCGCATGTCGGAGGCGTATCCGGGAAGCACCCGGCGCAGGGCGCGCAGCGCGTAGTACGCGCGGGACTTCACGGTACCGGGTGGGATCCCGAGGGCCGTCGCCGCTTCCGCCACACTCGACCCCTGGAAGTACACGAGCACCAGGACTTCACGGTGCTCCGGAGTGAGTGTCTTCACAGCCTCGCGGACGTCGAGCGCGGCCGCGGCCCGCTCGGCGTGGTCGGAGATCACCCGGGCGTTCTCCAGTACGGCGTCCCCGACCTCGGCCGGCCGGGCCTGCCGGGCCCGTCGCGCGTCGATGGCGAGCCGTCGTCCCACGGTGAGCAGCCAGGGCCGTACGGAGTCGAAGTTCTCGGCGCGCAGGGCCTCGGGGTGCTGCCAGGCGCGCACGAGGGTCTCCTGGACCAGGTCCTCCGCGCGCTGCCGGTCCCCGTCGCAGAGCCGGAGCAGCAGCGCGAAGAGGGGCCGGCCGTGCTCGCGCTGCAGTGCGGCGAGCTCGTGCTCGGCGGTCGTCCCGTTCATGAGTGTGGTTCCGGCCGTCATGGCCGTATGGCAGCGCACGGCGCGACGCGGGGACAGGGCGCGCACAGGAGCGTGCGGCGGACGGTCGATCGCGTCGACGAACGGTTCGACGAACGGTCGGGGCGGGTGTTCGCGCACGCCGGACGGGCTAAAGGGCGTGTCGGAACGACGACGGACGCAAGGTGACTTCTTACCTGTTTATCCATAAATACGACTACAGCGGGGTGGAGTGATGATCACACGCAGTCGACAGGTGGCCCTGGTCCTGACCGTCGTCCTCGCCGCGGGCGCCGCCTGCCAGGCCCGCGACCACCGACCGCCGGAACCGGGGCGTCCGGCCCCTTCCGTCGCGGGGCCCCGCGGCTTCACCCTGGTCGCCTCGGGGGACGTGCTGCCCCACGACTCGATCATCGAACGCGCCCGCTACGACGCGGGCGGCACCGGGTACGACTTCCGGCCGATGCTCTCCGGCGTCCGCTCCGTCGTCGACTCCGCCGATGTGGCGCTCTGCCACATGGAGACCGTGTACGGCACGGGCGGCGACTACACCGGCTACCCCCTCTTCAAGTCCCCGCCCGAGGTGGCCCGCGGCCTCGCCGCCACCGGGTACGACGGCTGCTCCACCGCCTCCAACCACTCCCTGGACGACGGCGTGGACGGCATCCGCCGCACCCTGGACGCCCTCGACCGGGCCGGTGTGCGCCACGCCGGCTCGGCGCGCACCGAGCGGGAGGCCCGCACGGCGACCGTGCTGCGCGCGGGCTCGGCGCGGATCGCCCACCTCGCCTACACCCACGACACCAACGGCCTCCCGCTGCCGCCGGACCAGCCCTGGGCCGTCAACCTCGTCGACGAGGCGCGGATCGTCGCCGACGCACGGGCCGCCCGCCGGGCCGGAGCCGATGTCGTCGTGGTCTCGCTGCACTGGGGCACCGAATGGCAGGAGGCCCCCGACGAGCGGCAGACCGCCCTCGCCCGCTCGCTCACCGCCTCGGCCACCGGGGGCCGCCCCGACGTCGACCTGATCCTCGGCACCCACGCCCACGTCCCGCAGGCCTACGAGAAGGTCAACGGCACCTGGGTGATCTACGGCATGGGTGACCAGATCGCCGGCGAGATGACCAACCGCGAGGGTGTCCAGGACCCGCGCGGCAACCAGTCCACCCTGGGCCGCTTCACCTTCGCCCCGCCGAAGCGCCCCGGCGGGCGCTGGGAGGTGACCCGGGCCGAGTTCGTCCCGCAGTTCTTCGACGTGGACGCGGGCCGGGTCGTCAACCTCAACCGGGCGCTCGCCCGGGGCGCCGAGGTGCAGTCCGTGCGCGACCGGATCCGGACCGTGGTGCTGAGCCGGGGCGCGGCGCAGGACGGGCTGGTGATGGGGGAGTGAGAACCGTCAGCCGAGGTCGACGTGGTCGAGTGCCGTCAGCAGTTCGCCCAGCACCCGCAGGCAGGCCGTCACGTCGGCGTCCGTGAGGCCGCCGCCGACCTCCCGCAGGAGCAGGTGTTCGCGCTCCAGGACGGCGGAGATCGCCGCGGCGCCCTTCTCGGTCGGGCGGATGAGCGACGACCGCCGGTGGGCGGGGTTCGGAACGGCCTCCACCAGGTCCTGCGCCGCGGCGTCGTTCACCATGCGCTGCACGAACTGGCGGCTGATCGCCTGGGCCCTGCCCATCTGGGGCACGGTCATCGGGCCGTTGCGGTGCAGCAGGGTCAGCACGGCACGTACGCCCACGGACAGGTCGTCGGCGGTCAGACCCTGCTCCACACTGCGCTGGGCACGCCGGTAGAGGGGGCCGACCAGGTCGTACACCTCGGTGAGGCGACGGCCGAGCTCGTCCGGGGGGAGGGGTGCGTCGATGTCTGTCACCTCACCATCATGACACCTGGGTTGCCAAACTCGAGTGAAGATGACACCTTGGTTGTCATGAATGGTGCTTCGGAACTGCGCTCCTTCCCCTCCTCTGACGGCGATCTCGCCTACCTCGACACCGGAGCGGGCGACCCGGTGGTCCTGCTGCACTCCGGCTTCACCGACCACCGGGTCTTCGACGCCCAGATCCCGGCCCTGGCCGCCGAGTACCGGGTGATCGCACCGGACGTCCGCGGCCACGGCGCCTCGGCCAACGCCACCGCGCCGTTCCGCTGGGCCGACGACCTCGCCGGGCTGCTGCGCCACCTGGACGCCGGTCCGGCCGTGCTCGTCGGTGTGTCGATGGGCGGCGCCATCGCCACCGACACGGTGCTGGAGTACCCGGAGCTGGTGCGCGCGGTGGTGGCCTGTGGCGCCGCCACCAGCGACTTCCGGTACACCGACCCCTGGGTCCGCCAGGTGCAGGCCGAACAGGCCGCGGCCCTGGGCGCGGGCGACGTGGAGGGCTGGCTCACCGCGTTCCTGCGCTACGTGCCCGGCGAGCACCGCACCGCCGCCGACATCGACCCGGACATCCCGGGCCGGCTGCGCGAGATGGCCCTGGGCACTCTCGCCAAGCACACCCCGGACGAGGAGGACCACCACGTGCCCATGACCGACACCTGGGCCCGCGTTCCGGGGATCGACGTTCCGGTCCTCACCGTCAACGGTGCCCTCGACGCCCCCGACCTGATCGCCGAGGCGGAACGGTTCGCCGGTGCCGTCCGCAACGGCCGCTCCGTGCTCATCGACGGCACCGCGCACTACCCCAACCTGGAGCGGCCCGAGGAGCTGAACAAGATCCTCCTGGACTTCCTCCGCTCCCTCTAATCCCGCTGACGGCGCGCCAGCTCCGAACGCCGGTAGGAGTAGCCGAAGTAGACCACCAGCCCGATCGCGAACCACACGGCGAACCGCGCCCAGGTCTGCCACTGCAGGAACGTGATCAGCCAGACGGAGAAGACCACGCCCACCGCCGGCACCACCGGCATCCACGGCGTGCGGAAGGTGCGCGGCAGGTCGGGCTGCCGGTAGCGCAGCACGATCACCGCCGTGCACACCACCACGAACGCCAGCAGGATCCCGATGTTGGTCAGCTCGGCCGCCTCGCCGATCGGCAGGAACCCGGCGATGGCGGCCGATCCCACCCCGACGATCCAGGTGACCCGCGTGGGCACGTGCCGCGTCGGGTGGGTCTTGGCGAACCAGCGGGGCAGCAGCCCGTCCCGCGACATGGCGAACCAGACACGCGTCACGCCCAGCATGAACGTGAACATCACCGTGAGGATGCCGATGATGGCGCCCACCGCGATCACGTCCGCGAGCCCGCTCAGCCCCACCGACTCGAACGCCGTGGAGAAGCCGCTCTCGGGGTCGATGTCCCTGTGGTCCTGCATGCCCGTCAGCACCAGGCAGGCCGCCACGTACAGGACCATCGAGATCACCAGCGAGTAGATGATCGCCTTCGGCATGTGCCGCTGCGCGTCCTTGGACTCCTCGGCCGCCGTCGACATCGCGTCGTAGCCGAACACCGCGAAGAACACCGTCGCCGCACCGGTGAACGCGCCGCCCACCCCGTACGGGAAGAACGGGTCGTAGTTCGCCGTGTCGATGTGGAAGACGCCGACCGCGATCACCAGCAGCACGACCAGCACCTTCAGCACCACGACCACCGTCTCGAACCGGGCCGCGTTCTTGATGCCCTGGTTCAGCAGGAAGGCGATGAGCAGGCACAGCAGCGCCGCGAACAGGTCGATGCGGTGACCGTCGCCGGTGCCGGGCGCGCCCAGCATCCAGTTCGGCAGGTCCGCGCCCATCGAGTCCACCAGGAAGCTGAAGTAGCCGGAGATGCCGATCGCGACCACCGCCACGATCGCGGTGTACTCCAGCAGCAGGTCCCAGCCGATGAACCAGCCGGCCAGCTCGCCGAGCACCGCGTACCCGTAGGTGTAGGCCGAGCCGGCCTTCGGGATCAGGCCCGCGAACTCCGCGTACGACAGCGCGGCGGCGGCGCTGGCGACACCGGCGATGAGGAACGAGAGCAGCACCGCGGGGCCGGCCGTGCCGTTGGCGACCGTTCCCGCGAGGGTGAAGATGCCGGCACCGATGATGCCGCCCACGCCGATCGCGGTGAGCTGCCACAGGCCGAGGGTGCGCTCCAGGCGGGTTCCCTCGCCGACTTCCGTCGCCTCGATGTGTTCGATGGGTTTGCGGCGGAGAATCCCCTCACCCATTCGGAGCCGGGCCATGCGTCTCACCTCTTCGCGTTCTGCAAACGGCTGACGGCGAATCATGATGCCCCCGGCACGCCTCCGGCAGAAGACACCACGCACACCGCGGGCACACCCGTACGGGACTACGGCACCACCGTCACCGGCCACCGCCCGGCCCTCACCAGCCGCACCGCGGCCGAGCCGATGATCCGGTGTCCCGCCTGCTCCGAGGCGCCCACCACCACGGCGTCCGCCTTCACCGGTCCGCTGCAGGGGTCGCCGCGGAAGGTGTGGAACTCCCAGCGGATGTCGAAGACGCCCTTGAGCCGCTCCATCGCGTCCCTGACCTGCGCCACCAGGTCCTCGGATCTCCTCGGCCGTGTCCGCCACCGGCGCGCCGAGCGCCGCTCCCGCGGCCGGCTGCACGTACACGAGGGCGAGCGGCGCGCCCTGACGCCGGGCCGGGCCGGAGGCGTACGCCGCCGCGCGCAGCGAGGAGTCGGAGCCGTCCACACCGGCCATGATCACCTTCGGGCCGTCCATGCCCCGCTCGAACCGAGGGGACCGCTGTTCCGTCACGGTGGCGAGGCCGACGGAGTCCGGCGTCCGGCCCCCACGCGTCCCTCGCCCCACCCTGCGCCGACCGGGTGAAGTCGTGCCGCCACACCGGTGGCGCTGAGGTGCGTCGGTCCTCGGCGGGGCGACTGATGAGTCATGCAGAATGATCAGTCGCCGACCCGGCGCCGGGCACTGCTCGCCGGTGCCGTCTCCCTGGGCGCCGCCGGTGCGGCCGCGGTGTTCGCGCCGGGCGCCGGGAAGCGTGCCGCGTCCACGCCGCCGCCGGCCGCCGGCGCCCGGGCGGCCCGCCGCCCGCTCGGGCCCTCCGAGTACCGGCTGAGGCCCCTGGTCGGCCACGGCCCGCCGCGCACCCCACGCGGCAGGACGCCGGTACGGCGCGAACCGCTGCTGCGCGTGCCCGGACACGGCCGCACCATGGTGCTGAGCTTCGACGACGGACCCGACCCCCGCTACACCCCGCACATCCTCGACACCCTGGCCCGGTACGAGGTGCGGGCGATGTTCTTCGTGTGCGGGGAGATGGCGGTCGGCAACCAGGACCTGCTGGCCCGGATGGCCGACGAGGGGCACGTGGTCGGCAACCACACCTGGACCCACCCCCTGCTCACCCGGCTGCGGCGCGCCCGGATCCGCTCCGAGATGGAACGCACCAGCGACGTCATCGAGAAGGCCTGCGGCGAGCGCCCCGAGTGGTTCCGCGCACCCTACGGCGCCTGGAACCGCGCCGCCTTCCAGCTCGGTGCCGAGCTGGGCATGGAATCGCTGGCCTGGACGGTGGACACCCTCGACTGGACCGAGCCCGGTACCCGCACCATCGTCGAGCGGGTGGAGGACGGCGCCGCCCCCGGCGTCGTGGTGCTCTCGCACGACGCCGGGGGCGACCGCTCGCAGAGCGTGCGGGCCCTGCGCGCCTATCTGCCCGGACTGCTGGACGCCGGGTACCACGTCACCGTGCCCCGTCGGCAGTACGTCTGAGCGGGTCCCGTCCGGACGCGGGGCCGCTCAGCGGACCTCGGCCAGGCGGGCGAAGGCGACCACGTTCCCGTCGTAGCCGTTCTGCTGGGAGAAACCGCCACCGCAGGTGATGACCCGCAGCTCCGCGGTCCCCTTGGAGGCGTAGACCCGGTCGCCGGGGAAGTTGTTCTTCGCGAAGACCTCGATGCCGTAGATCTCGAACACGGCGGTCTTCCCGTCCTTGCGGGTGATCTCGACGCGGTTTCCCTTCTTCAGCGCCCCGAGCCCGTAGAACACGGCCGGTCCCTGCGCGTTGTCGACATGGCCGACGACGACCGCCGTGCCCTTCTCGCCCGGTGAGACGGCGCCGGTGAACCAGCCCGCCAGATTGGGGTCCTGGGGCGGCGGCGCGTCCACCCAGCCCGCCGCGTCCAGGCCCACCGGAATGACGGGCGCGTCCACCTGGATCCCCGGGATCACGACCCGGTCCGGGATCGCGTACGGCAGCGGTTGCACCGCCGCGGCCGTGGCGGGAGCGGGCATCCGGCTGTCGGCGGCGGCCGCGGCGGCCGGCTGCGGCGGGCCCTCGTCGAATTCCCCCGAACCGTTCCGGATGAGCGCGAGGCCGGTGAGCAGAACCAGCGCTATCACGCCCCAGGGGGCGCGCTTTTTCCGCCGCGCCTCCCATTCGGCTTCGTCCGGCTCGAAAGCAGACATTCGCCTTCCCCTCTCGACACAGCCGTCGCCGTACCACTCGCGCATGAGGAAAACGCTAAATGCCGCGTGCGCAACCGGCGACGGGGCGGCGGCGAACGGGTGGCCCCGGGGCGGCCGGGTGCGCCATTCGAGGAGGTACCGGACGAAGATTTTCTGACGGTCCGTGACCTGCGGCGATATACCCTCTCGCGGTTTTCCGCGCGGGGTTCGCCTCACCGGTACGGACCATTCCCGAAATGCGGGCGTGCGCAGGGCAACTGAGGGTCTTTCCGGGAGACGCTTTCTCGCCGATCGACCGGGAACGGGACCCGGGGCGTCTTCCGCGGAGGATCACATGCGCAATCCACGTGCCCTGGCGGCCGCCGGCGCCGCGGTCGCCGTCCTCGGGCTCGCCGCCCCGGTGGCGGTCGCCGACGCCGGCCGGGTTCCCAGCCCGTCCAACATCGTCGCCCTGCCCAGCGTCATCGCCCGCGGCGGCCAGCTGACCATCACGGTCGACGGCTGCCCCAACGGCGGCACGGCGACCTCCAACGCCTTCCCCCGGACGGAACTGACGCCCATCAGCGGTGCCAACGACACCTCGAAGGGCGTCGCCACCATCGACGCCGACGCCCGTCCCGGCCCCTACGACATCACGGTCCACTGCTCCGGCCGGAGCCTGACCCGGCCGGCCGCCTTCACCGTCATCGGCGGGGTCCGCGGCGGTATCGGCGGCAGCAGCACCATCGGGGCGACCCCGACCGACATGGCCATCGGCGGGGCCCTGGTGACCGCCGCGGTCGTCGGCAGCGGTCTCTTCTGGATGCGCCGCCGCGCCGAGAGGCGGATCTGAGCCGCTGTCCCCTTCGGGCCGCCGTTTCGCACGAGTGCGCACGCCGCCGGCCCCGGATCCCGCGGGATCCGGGGCCGGCGCTCTGCTCCCCGCGGGCGGTGTCAGCCCTCGATGTGCGGGAAGAGCCGCAGGAACGGGTCCGCCGACGCGGCGAGGCCCCGGCCGTAGGGGGCGTCGAAGTCCCAGATGAGGAAGAGCAGGAAGGCGATCAGCGCGGAGAACAGCCCGGCGAGGACCATCTCCCGGGTGGTGCGCCGGATCTGCAGCGCGAAGATCATCCCGATGGTGATGGCGGCCCCGGAGATCAGCCCGAACCACACCACGCCCGGCATGATCTCCCCGGTCGACTCGGCCCGCGCGCTGCGCGCCTCGTCGGCGGCGGCCACCTGGTCCACGAGCGGCTGGTAGGCCTGCGCCTCGAAGTCCGTCCGCGGCTCGTAGTCGGTGACGTCCCGGCGGACCCGGTCGAGCAGTTCGGTGCCGCGCTCGGTGACCCGGCCCTCGTCGGCCATGGCCCGCCACTCGGTGGTGACGACGTGTCCGACATAGGCGTTGACATCGTCCCGAATGCGGTCGCGCACCTCCACGGGGTAGACCCGTACCCGCTCCGAGATCTCGTGCAGTGCCACCGCCTCCGCCCGTACGTGCTCCTGGGCGGCGCTGCGTCCCTCCCAGACACCGGCGATGGCGAGACCCAGGACGATGGCGTACACCACGCCGATCCACATCGTCATGTACTCGATGACGTCCGGGGTCTCGCTGGGATCCTCGTCGTCGGCCGCCCTGCGGTGCCGTACGAGGGTGATGACCACCACGACGACACAGGCGGCGAGCATCGCGAGGGTGAGAACAAGCCATTCCGGCAAGAGGTGCCTCCAGAAGGGGTCGGATCGGTCCGGGCCTCAGCGCGGACGCAGCGCGGCGACGGCGACCACGGCGGGTGTCGTGATGAGCAGGACGAAGGTGAGCGGCGACGTGGCGCCGCCGGAGGGCCGCCGGACCGGGGCCGCTCGGTACCGCGGGTAGTGCACGGGTGTCACGGACGGACGCGGCTCCGGTGTGGCCGACGGTTCCGGAGCCGGTGACGGCGGCGGCGAGGGGCGCGGGCGCGGCGGGGGGGTGGGAGTCGGCGTCGGACGGACGGCCGGCGGGGCCGGACGGGCGGCTGGCGGGGGCGGCGGGGGCGGCGGCTCGGGGGGCGGGACCGGGCGTGGCTTCGGCGGCGGGAGCGGTGTGACCGGTGCGGGTTCGGGCGGGGGCGGCGGCTTCGGAGGAGGCGTGGGTGTGGGGGTGGGTGTGGGTGTGGGTGTGGGGGACGGTGGCGGCGGTGAGCAGACCGGGGGGTCGGTCCAGGTGACGTGCCCCGCGACCGCCACCGCCTGCGTGCCGCCCGGCCCCGTCGAGGCGTACGCGCAGGAGTCGGCCACGGCCGTGCCGGGTGAGCCGACGAGCGTCCAGATCAGCGTCGTCACGGCCAACGCGCGTGCGGTGGTGCGGGATTGGGTCGGTACGAGTGCTTGCACGTTGAGGATCATGAGTCGTGCGTCGCCGGGACGCGCCCGGGATCCGGGGTGATTGCCCCGAAGGAGTTAACAAAAGAAATCCGGGCCGCCGTTGAACACGACCCGTGTCCCCGTGCGTACCCATCGTCGAGCGGCGGCACAGCAGGGCGCTGCAACACCCTTGCGATGATCTGGAGTTGACGATGAAGACCTCCTGGCGGACCGCCTCGCTGGTGGCGAGCGCCGCGGCGGTGCTGGCCCTGACCACGGCGTGCGGACAGGAGAGCCCGCCGCCCGCCTCCAGCCAGAACGTCGGTGCCACGGCCGGGGCCGGGGACCTCGGCAGCATCGGCACCGGCGCGGGCCAGGCGGGAGGCGGTGGCGCACAGGCACCGGCGGGCCCTTCCGACACGGCGGGTGAGCTGAACGTCTCCACCAACGCCGAACTGGGCAAGGTGGTGACCGACAACCTCGGTCTGACCCTGTACCGCTTCGACCAGGACACCGCCGAGCCGCCCGCCTCCAACTGCGAGGACGACTGCGCCAAGACCTGGCCGCCGGTGCCCGCCGACGACGCCACGGCCGGCGAGGGCATCGACAAGTCGCTGCTCGGGTCGGTCGTCCGGGCCGACGGCACCGAGCAGCTCACCGTCGCCGGCTGGCCGGCCTACCGCTACGTCAAGGACGTCAACGCCGGTGACGTCAAGGGCCAGGGCGTGGGCGGCAAGTGGTACGCGCTGAACCCCGAGGGCAAGAAGGCGCAGGCCGCCGACCGGCCCGGCCTGTCCATCCGCGAGGACCCGGAGCTGGGCGAGATCGTCGTCGACGGGAACGGCATGACCGTCTACCGCTTCATGAAGGACGAGGCGTGGCCGAAGCCCGTGTCGGCCTGCACCGGCGCCTGCCTGGAGAAGTGGCCGGTGGTCTCGCCGGTCGACTTCGCGGACACCGAGGGCATCCGGAAGAAGGGCTACATGACCTTCACCCGCCCGGACGGCGCCGACCAGCAGACGATCGACTGCTGGCCCATCTACACCTTCGCCGGTGACAAGGCTCCCGGCGACACCAACGGTCAGGGCGTCGGCGGCACCTGGTACGCCGTACGGCCCGACGGAAAGCCGGTCGGCGCGCCGGAGAAATAACAACCTCCCGGGGTGTCGTCCGCTCCGGACGCCGCCGACCGCGTGTCCGCCCCTCCGCAGCTTGCGGAGGGGCGGACCGTTTTGCCGTGATTCACCGGCACCCATGGAATTATCGGAGCTCTTCTCCGCGTACCTCTCGGCGTGCCGGAACTCTCCGGAATGTCACGGCCGCATGTCGTCACGCTTTCGCGGTGGCCGAATAGGCACGTGCCACTGGCAGTGACCGGGAACGGATGGTCAATTTCCGTTTGGGGTCGCTCCTTTGGCGGACGATCAGTAGCCTCTGCTCGAACACCGGATCGCCTACGTCTTGGAGAGCTACATGGAGCGTCCCGCCTGGGCCCCTCGGAGCATCGACATCTCGGTGCCCAGCGTCTCCCGGATGTACGACTACTACCTGGGCGGTTCGCACAACTTCGAGGTCGACCGGGAAGCGGCCCGCAGGGCCATGGAGTTCATGCCGGGCCTGCCCAAGATCATGCAGGCGAACCGTGCCTTCATGCGGCGGGCGGTGCGCTTCGCGGCCGGTGAGGGCATCACCCAGTTCCTGGACATCGGTTCCGGCATCCCGACGTTCGGCAACGTCCACGAGGTGGCGCAGGCGGCCGTACCGGACGCGCGGGTGGTGTACGTCGACCACGACCCGGTGACCGTGGCGCACAGCCAGGCCGTTCTGGAGGGCAACGAGGGCGCGGACGTCGTCGCCGCGGACCTCCGCAAGCCGAGGGAGATCATCGACAGTCCCGAAGTGCTGCGGTTGATCGACCTGAATCGGCCAGTGGCGCTCCTTCTCGTTGCCATACTGCACTTCGTGGAAGACGCGGACGACCCGTACGCGGCGGTGGCCGAACTGCGCCAGGCCCTCGCGCCCGGCAGCATGCTGGTGCTCACCCATGCCTCGTACGAGGGAATCCCGCTGCCGGCGGAGCGGGCCGAGGGGGCGGTGGACGTGTACCAGGACATTCGCAACCCGCTGATCATGCGCACGCGCGAGGAGATCGCGCGGTTCTTCGAGGGGTACGACATGGTGGAACCCGGACTGGTGCCGATGCCGCAGTGGCGGCCGGACACCGCACCGGAGGACGAGGATCCCTACGCGTTCTCCGGTTTCGCGGGCGTGGGGCGTACGGCGTGAGCGCGGAGCCGGACGGGCCGGAGGACAGACTGCGCCGGTTCGCGACGATCTGGAGCCGGGCGGTCTTCCCGGTGACCTCGACGTCGGCGACCCGCCCGGAGTTCGAGGAGCGGCTGCTGCCGGTGGCCCGGCTGCTGAGCGAGGCGCTGCGGGCCCGGTCGTTCGACGCGGACGCGGGCCGGACGGCCGGGGCCGCGCTGGTGGAGGCGCACTGCACCGACCCGGAGGCGCTCAGCCGGACCCTGGACTGCGTGGACGCCTATCTCGTCCTGTACTGCGGCGAGGACGGCGACCGGGAGGATCTGCGGGCGCGCTCCGCGAGGCTCCAGCACGCCATGGCCGCCGGGTTCGCGCAGGCGCTGCGCGAGCGGACGCTGGCCGAGCAGGAGGCCGTCGCGCGGGCCGCGCTGGAGGCCCAGGGCGTGGTGGCGCAGGCGCTGCACGCCACCGAGGCCCGGTTCCGCGCGGTGTTCGAGGGCGCGGCCATAGGGATCGGCATCGCCGACCTGGAGGGCAACATCCTTCAGGTCAACGGCGCGCTGCGGCGCATGTTCGGCCTGTCCGAGCATGCCTTGCGCGGCCGCAAGGTCAAGGAGTGGGTCCACCCCGACGACGCTCCGCAGACGTGGCGGCTCTACGACGAGCTGGTGCGCGGCGAGCGCGAGCACTACCACCTCGAAAAGGCGTTCTACCGCCCGGACGGAACGGTCCTGTGGACCAATCTGACGGTGTCCCTGCTGCGCGACGCCGACGGCGACCCGCAGTACCAGCTCGCCCTCATGGAGGACACCACCGAGCGGCGGCTGCTCAACCTCCGGCTGCGGTACGAGGCCACCCACGACGCGCTGACCGGGCTGCCCAACCGGGCGTTCTTCTTCGAGCGGCTGGAGAAGGCGCTCGGCGCCGGCGAGGGCCAGCGGTTCGGGCTGTGCTACCTCGACCTGGACGGCTTCAAGACCGTCAACGACAGCCTCGGGCACGCGGCCGGCGACCGGATGCTCGTCGAGGTCGCCGACCGGCTGCAGGCCTGCGCCACCGCGTCCGGCGAGATGGTGGCCCGGCTCGGCGGCGACGAGTTCGTGGCCCTGACCACCGGCCCCGACACCGAGCGGACCGTCGACGAGCTCGCCGCCCGCATCATGAACGCGCTGCTCGCCCCGATCAGCGTGGACGGCCGGGAGCTGACCGTGCGCGGCAGCATCGGCATCGTCGAGGGACCGGCCGGGGAGCGCAGCGCGGCGGAGGTGCTGCGCAGCGCCGACATCACCATGTACCGGGCCAAGTCGGCGGGCGGCAACCGGTTCGAGCTCGCCGATCCGGAGGCCGACGCCCGCGCCATCACCCGGCACGGGCTCACCACGGCGCTGCCGACGGCCCTGGACCGGGGTGAGTTCTTCATCGAGTACCAGCCACTGGTGCACCTCGGCGACGGCAGCGTGCGGGGCGCGGAGGCGCTGGTGCGCTGGCTGCACCCGCAGCACGGGGTGCTGTCCCCGGACCGGTTCATCCCGCTCGCCGAGCACACCGGGCTGATCGTTCCGCTGGGCCGCTGGGTGCTGGAGCAGTCGGTGCGCCAGGCCCGTGAGTGGCGGGACCGGCACGGGGGTGAGGCGCTCGGCCCGCTGCGCATCAACGTGAACCTGTCGCCCTGCCAGCTCACGCATCCCGGGCTGGTCCAGGACACGGTGGACATCCTGGAGCGCACCGGCGTGGCCCCCGACGCCCTGTGTCTGGAGGTGACCGAGTCGGCGCTGATCGGCGCGGACGACGACCTGCTGAAGCCGCTGCGGCGGCTGGCGGAGATGGGCGTCGACATCGCCCTGGACGACTTCGGCACCGGCTACTCCAACCTGGCCAACCTGCGCCGGCTCCCGGTGAGCATCCTGAAGCTGGACCGCTCCTTCACCCAGAGCATGCAGCAGTTCCCGGCCGACCCCGTCGACCTGAAGATCGTCGAGGGGATCGTCTCCCTGGCGCACAGCCTCGACCTGGCCGTCACGGTGGAGGGCGTGGAGACGGGGGCCCAGGCCGAACAGCTCCGCGTCCTCGGCTGCGACACGGCCCAGGGCTGGTACTACGCCCGCCCGGGCCCGCCGGAACGGCTGCACGAGCTGGCGCTGGTGGACGCGACGGGCTGAGCCGCGCCCGGCAGCCCGGGGGTGCGGGTCGCACGGCGGCTGCGGGCCGACTGCGGCCCGCAGCGCCCGAGCGGCGGAGCCGCACAGGTGCCGGCCCCGCGCCCCTGAGGGCATATCGCTCACGCACGGACGAGGAGCAGGTGGAAATGGTCCAGGGAGCAGACTCGGTGAGCGCTGCGATCGAGGGTGAGCTGCGGCTCCTGGACCCGGCCGTACGCTCTTCGCGCGCCGAGGTCGCGCGTCTGCTGGACCCGGAGTTCACCGAGGTCGGCGCCTCGGGCCGGCGCTACACGTACGAGGAGATGCTCACCGAACTGCACGAGCACCCGGGTGGCTCGGCGGGCGGCCCGGTGTACGAACCGTCGGAGATCACCGGCGTCCTCCTCGCACCCGGCGTGGTCCACCTCACGTACGAGACCCGCTTCGACGGTCGGCGGGCCCGCCGCAGCTCCCTGTGGCGCAGGCGTGACGGGGAGTCCGGCTGGCGCCTGTACCACCACCAGGGCACTCCGGTGCCGCCGGACACCCCCTAGGCTCCGGTGCGGGCGGCCTCGGCCGCCGCCGTCGCCGCGCGCACCAGTGCCGCGGTTGCCGTCGAACGGGACTGCTGCGGCCAGGCGAGGTCGAGGACGACGGCCGCCCGGCTGCTGCTCGACGGCTCCTGGACCGGCCGGGCGGACGTCCCGGTGGTCGGGCCCGACGACCTCACCCCCGAGGGCATGGCACGGGTCGTCTCCGATGTGCTGGGCCGCCCGGTGCGGGTGCGGCAGATCACCCCGGAGGACTACCGGGCCGGGGCCCTGCGCTTCGGGGCGAGCGAGGACATGGCCCGGGGACTGGCCGACATGGCATCGGCGATGGACGAACAGGGCTATTACGGGATCACCGAACCCAGCACGCCCGGGACCGCGCCCACGGGCTTCCGGCAGTGGTGCGAGACGGTGCTCAGGCCGGCCGTGCTCTCCTGAGCCCGGGCCTGAGCCCGGGCCCGTGTCCGCACCCGGGCGCCCGAGCCCGAGCCCGAGCGCCCGAGCCCGAGCCCGCGCGCCCGAGCCCGGTGCCGTCGTCCGGGCCCGTGCCGTGCCCGAGCCCCGTCGCGGCGCCCGCATGCGGCTCGCTCAGCGCTCCAGCAGCATCCGCTGCAGCTCGCGGGCCGCGCGGGGCGGGGCCACGTCGCTGCGGTGGGCCAGGGCGATGGCGCGGTGCAGGCCCGGACGGGCCAGCGGGGTGACGCGCAGTCCGTGGCCGGAGCGGGCGGCCACCATCCGCGGCACCACCGCCACTCCCAGCCCCGCCCGTACGAAGCCCAGTACCGCGTCCATCTCGCCGCCCTCCACCGCGAATCCGGGCTCGAAGCCCTCCGCCCGGCACGCCGCCACGGTCAGCTCGCGCAGGTCGTAGCCGTGCCGGAACATCACCAGGCGTTCGCCCTCCAGGTCGGCGACGCGCACGGCGCGCCGGCCCCGTCCCGGCCGCGGGGCGTCCGGGGAGGAGACGACCACCAGGTCCTCGCGCAGCAGCTCCACCGTGGTGAGCGCGGGGGAGGGGGTCGGCAGCGGCAGGACCACCAGGGCCAGGTCGAGGGCGCCGCGGGCCAGCTCCCGCACCAGGTCGTGGGAGCCGCCCTCCTCGACCAGCAGCCGGACGCCGGGATAGCGGTCGTGGAAGGCGCGCAGCACGTCCGGCAGCAGTCCGGTGCACAGGCTCGGCGTCGCGCCCAGCCGCACCCGCCCGCTGCGCAGCTGCGCCACCTCCTGCACCTCGTGCCGGGCGGTGTCCGCGTCGGCGAGGATCCGCCGGGCCAGCGGCAGCAGCGCCTCACCCGCGTCGGTCAGCGTGATGTTCCCGCGCGCCCGCCGGAACAGGTCCGCCCCCAGCTCCCGCTCCAGCGCCTTGATCTGCTGCGACAGCGACGGCTGCGCGACGTGGACCAGCTCCGCGGCCCGGGTGAAGTGCCGGGTCTCGGCGACGGCCACGAAGTACTGGAGCTGCTGGAACTGCATGCACTCAGCATAGGCTTTCCCTATCGGAACGAGCCGGACCATGTCTTGGACCGATGGGGCCTTCCGGCCCTAGCGTCTGGTGCCATGGCTCTGGCAACGCGGACGGACCGACGGCCGTCCATGGCACGCACCGTGTGGGACTCGACCGTCGGCAAGAAGACAGTGATGGCGGTCAGCGGCCTGATCATGCTGCTGTACCTGGTCGCCCACATGATCGGGAACCTGAAGATCTTCTTCGGGGCCGGCGAGTTCAACCACTACGCCCACTGGCTGCGCACGGTCGGCGAACCGTTCATGCACTACGAGTGGACGCTGTGGCTCGTCCGCGTCGTCCTCGTCGTCGCCGTGGTCGCCCACGCCGTCTCCGCCTACCAGCTCAGCCGCCGCGACATCAAGGCGCGCCCCAGCAAGTACGTGCACAAGAAGGCACGGGCGAGCTACGCCACGCGCACCATGCGCTGGGGCGGCGTCATCCTCGCCCTGTTCATCGTCTGGCACCTCCTCGACCTGACCACCGGCACCGTGCACTCCGGCGGCTTCGAGACCGGCAAGCCCTACCAGAACGTCGTGGACACCTTCTCCACCTGGTACGGCAACGTCGTCTACATCGTCGCGATGCTCGCCGTCGGCCTGCACGTCCGGCACGGCTTCTGGAGCGCCGCCCAGACCCTCGGCGTCGGCAGCCGCACCCGCGACCGCGCCCTCAAGACCATCGCCAATGCCCTCGCACTGCTGCTCACGGCCGGCTTCCTCGCCGTCCCCGTGGGCGTCATGACCGGAGTGGTGAGCTGACCATGACCTCCTACACCGAGTACGCGACCGGCGAGCCGGTCGCCGACACCAAGGCCCCCGCGGGACCGGTCCACGAGCGCTGGGACAAGCGCCGCTTCGAGGCCAAGCTGGTCAACCCCGCCAACCGGCGGGGGAAGACCGTCATCGTCGTCGGCACCGGTCTCGCGGGCGGCTCGGCCGGTGCCACGCTCGCCGAACAGGGCTACCGCGTCGTCCAGTTCTGCTACCAGGACTCCCCGCGCCGCGCCCACTCCATCGCCGCGCAGGGAGGCATCAACGCGGCGAAGAACTACCGCAACGACGGCGACTCGGTCCACCGCCTGTTCTACGACACCGTCAAGGGCGGCGACTTCCGCTCCCGCGAGTCCAACGTCCACCGCCTCGCGCAGATCTCCGTCGAGATCATCGACCAGTGCGTGGCCCAGGGCGTGCCCTTCGCCCGCGAGTACGGCGGACTGCTCGACACCCGCTCCTTCGGCGGCGTCCAGGTCTCCCGCACCTTCTACGCCCGCGGCCAGACGGGCCAGCAGCTGCTCCTCGGCGCCTACCAGGCGCTCAGCCGGCAGATCGCGGCCGGGAACGTCGAGATGCACCCGCGCACCGAGATGCTCGACCTGATCGTCGTCGGCGGACGGGCCCGCGGCATCGTCGCCCGGGACCTGATCACCGGGAAGATCGACACGTACTTCGCGGACGCCGTCGTCCTCGCCAGCGGCGGCTACGGCAACGTCTTCTACCTGTCGACGAACGCCATGAACTCCAACGCCACCGCGATCTGGCGGGCGCACCGGCGCGGCGCGTACTTCGCCAACCCCTGCTTCACCCAGATCCACCCCACCTGCATCCCGCGCACCGGCGACCACCAGTCCAAGCTGACGCTGATGAGCGAGTCGCTGCGCAACGACGGCCGGATCTGGGTGCCGAAGGCCAAGGGCGACACCCGCCCGGCCCACCAGATCCCCGAGGACGAGCGCGACTACTACCTGGAGCGCATCTACCCCTCCTTCGGCAACCTCGTCCCCCGTGACATCGCCTCCCGCGCCGCGAAGAACGTCTGCGACGAGGGCAGGGGCGTCGGCCCCGGCGGCCAGGGCGTCTACCTGGACTTCGCCGACGCCATCGAGCGGATGGGCCGGGAGGCCGTCGAGGCGAAGTACGGCAACCTCTTCGACATGTACCAGCGGATCACCGACGAGGATCCGTACGAGGTGCCGATGCGGATCTACCCCGCCGTGCACTACACGATGGGCGGACTGTGGGTCGACTACGACCTCCAGACCACCGTCCCGGGCCTGTTCGCGATCGGCGAGGCCAACTTCTCCGACCACGGCGCCAACCGGCTCGGCGCCTCCGCGCTGATGCAGGGCCTGGCCGACGGCTACTTCGTCCTCCCGGCCACCGTCAACGACTACCTGGCCCGCAACCCGCAGCGGGAGGAGGTGACCGACGAACACCCGGTGGTGCAGGAGGTGCTGGCCGAGACCGAGGACCGGCTCAGCCTGCTGCTGTCCGTCGACGGCGACCGCACCCCCGACTCCTTCCACCGGGAACTCGGCGAACTCATGTGGGAGTTCTGCGGCATGGCCCGCACCGACTCCGGACTGCGCAAGGCCCTCGAGCGCATCCCGCAGATCCGCGAGGAGTTCTGGCGGCGCATCAAGGTCCCCGGTACCGGCGAGGAGTTCAACCAGTCCCTCGAGAAGGCCAACCGCATCGTCGACTACCTGGAGCTCGCCGAGCTGATGTGCCTCGACGCGCTGCACCGCTCCGAGTCCTGCGGCGGCCACTTCCGCGAGGAGTCCCAGACCCCCGACGGCGAGGCCGCGCGCCGGGACGACGAGTTCTCCTACGCCGCCGCCTGGGAGTTCACCGGCACCGGCGAGGCTCCCGTCCTGCACAGGGAAGACCTGGTCTTCGAGTACGTCCACCCCACCCAGCGGAGCTACGCATGAAGCTCAACCTGCGCGTCTGGCGGCAGAAGAACGCCGGCGCCGACGGCGCCATGTCCACGTACGAGGTGGACGGCATCTCACCCGACATGTCCTTCCTGGAGATGCTCGACACCCTCAACGAGGAGCTCATCCTCAAGGGCGAGGACCCGGTCGCCTTCGACCACGACTGCCGCGAGGGCATCTGCGGCGCCTGCTCGCTCGTCATCAACGGCGACGCCCACGGGCCCGAGCGCACCACCACCTGCCAGCTGCACATGCGGTCCTTCAAGGACGGCGACACCATCGACGTCGAGCCGTGGCGGGCGTCTGCCTTCCCGGTCGTGAAGGACCTGGTGGTCGACCGGTCCGCCTTCGACCGGATCATCCAGGCCGGCGGCTACATCACCGCGCCGACCGGCTCCGCGCCCGAGGCCCATGCGACGCCCGTGCCGAAGCCGGACGCGGACCTCGCCTTCGAGCACGCGGAGTGCATCGGCTGCGGGGCGTGCGTCGCGGCCTGCCCCAACGGCGCGGCGATGCTCTTCACCTCCGCGAAGATCAACCACCTGAACGTGCTGCCGCAGGGGGCGCCCGAGCGGGAGACGCGGGTGCTGGACATGGTGGCGCAGATGGACGAAGAAGGGTTCGGGGGGTGCACCCTCGCCGGCGAGTGCGCCACCGCGTGCCCGAAGGGCATTCCGCTCACCTCCATCACCGGCATGAACAAGGAGTGGTTGCGGGCGGCGCGGAAGGTATCCAAGCGGTAGCGCCGTCGCACGGACGGTCGTCGCCGGACCGCGGGCGGCCGCCGGCCGCCCGCGCCCACGCGGCGGAGCCGCACCATGTCACGCCCCGCGCCCCTTTCGGGGCGCTTCACCGAACGTTCGCCGGACGTGCGGACGGACGGGGCCGGGAGAGGTGCTCCTCCCGGCCCCGTCTCGCTTTCCGCTCCGGTCATTCAGCATCTCCACATCCGCACTCCCGGCTCCGGTCACGTACACGCCAACCCCGGTCGGAAGAACAGGGGTGTCCCCACCCCGCTCCGGCGCGTGATCAGGAGAGAGCCATGACCGGCGTACTGACCGTCGACCACCCCCCGCAGCCCGCCGCCCCCACCCGCTACACCGTCACCCTCGCCCGCGACGAGGAGGACGTGCGCGCCGCCCAGCGGCTGCGGTACGACGTCTTCGCGGGGGAGATGGGCGCCCTGCTGGCCACCCCGCAGCCGGGGCTGGACGTCGACCCCTTCGACGCCTACTGCGACCACCTGCTCGTGCGTGAGGAGGTCAGCGGCCAGGTCGTCGGCACCTACCGGCTGCTGCCGCCGGAGCGCGCCGGGATCGCCGGGCGGCTGTACGCGGAGGCCGAGTTCGACCTGTCGGGGCTCGACGCGATACGGCCGTCACTCGTCGAGGTCGGCCGCTCCTGTGTGCACCCCGACCACCGCGACGGCGCGGTCATCGGACTCATCTGGGCCGGTATCGCCCGCTACATGACCGATCACGGCCACGCCTGGCTGGCCGGCTGCTGCTCCGTCCCGCTGGCCGACGGCGGCGCGCTCGCCTCCGCCACCTGGAACCGGGTGCGGGCGGGGCACCTCGCGCCCGAGGAGTACCGGGTGCGCCCGCTGCTGCCCTGGCTGCCGAGCACCTCGGCGCCCGCCGCGCCCTCCGAGCTGCCGGCCCTGCTGCGCGGCTACCTCCGGCTCGGCGCCTGGGTCTGCGGCGAGCCCGCGCACGACGTGGACTTCGGTGTCGCCGACCTCTACGTGCTGCTGCCGATGAACCGGGTCAACCCCCGCTACCTGCGGCACTTCCTCTCCCTCGTCCCCGCCTGATGAGCGCCTGGCTGCCGAGCGCGCCCTGCACCCCGCGGGGCTGTGTGGAACCGACGGCGTCCGCGGCGGCCGTACCACTGGCGGTGCTGCGGCTGGCGGCGGTGGGCCTGCTGGTCCTCGCCGGGATCGCGCTGCTCCCGCTCGGGCGGCGGATCCCGGCCGGCGCGGTGCGCCGGTGGTGCCGGTGGATCGTACGGGCCGCCGGGGTCCGGGTCCGTATCGACGGGGCCGCCGTGCCCACGGGCGGACTGCTGCTCGTCGCCAACCACATCTCCTGGCTGGACGTGCCGCTGCTCGCGGCGGTCCGTCCGGCCCGGATGCTGGCCAAGACCGAGATACGGCGCTGGCCCGTGGCCGGGGCGCTGGCGGCGCGCGGCGGCGTGCTGTTCATCGACCGCGACCGGCTGCGCGCCCTGCCGGACACGGTCGCCGCGCTCGCCGGGATCCTGCGCGGCGGCGCGGCGGTCGCGGCGTTCCCGGAGGGCAGCACCTGGTGCGGCCGGGCCCGGGGGCACTTCCGCCGCGCGGTCTTCCAGGCGGCGCTGGACGCCCGGGTCCCGGTACAGCCGGTGCGCATCAGCTACCGGAGCGCGTGCGGGACCCCGGCCACCGCACCGGCCTTCGTCGGCGACGACACGTTCCTCGCCTCACTGTGGCGCGTGGCGTCGGCCCGTGGCGTGGTCGCCGAGGTCGAGGTGCGGGCCCCCGTCCGGCCGGGGAGTCACAGCGACCGCCGCGCCCTGGCGCACGCGGCGCAGCCGGAGGAGGTGGCGGGACACGCGGGAGGTCACCACGAGTGAGCACTGCGGAAAATCAAGCATTATTTGTCGCTTTTATGCCGTTTTTAGTGGGCGATCCGGGACACCCCGTGAGAGGCGACCTTCGAAAGGAGGGTGATGGAAGATGATCACCCGCGAAGAGATCTCGATCCTGCTGGATCACCCCGTCTACGACGGGGACGGGAACAAGGTCGGCGACGCGAAGCACGTCTTCCTCGACGACGCGAGCGGACGCCCCGAGTGGGTGACCGTCAAAACGGGCATGTTCGGCTCCAGCGAGTCGTTCATCCCCATGCGTGACGCCGCCCTGGTGAAGGACCACCTCGAGGTCCCCTACCGCAAGGACAAGATCAAGGGCGCGCCCAACGTCGACATCGACGCGGGCGGCCACCTGTCGGTGGACGAGGAACACCGTCTGTACGACTACTACGGCATCGACTGGGACTCCGTGCTGACCGAGCCCGGCGAAGGCGACCGGTCTCCCGGCATGGGCACGGCCGGTACGGCCGGAGCGGCCGGTGCGGCGGGCGCCGCCGGTGCGGCGGGCATGGCCGGCCGCCGGGGCGACACCTCCCGGACGGCGCCGGGCACGGCTGGAACCGCGGGCACCGCGGGCGGCCGGAGCGAGGCCCGGACCCGGGGACCCGACGACGACGCCATGACCCGCTCCGAGGAGCGGATGCACGTCGGCGTCGAGCGGCATCAGGCCGGACGGGCCAGGCTGCGCAAGTACGTGGTCACGGAGGAGGTCCAGCAGACCGTGCCGGTGCGCCACGAGGAGGTCCGCGTGGAGCGCGAACCGATCACGGACGCCAACCGCGGCGAGGCCATGTCGGGCCCGGCCATCAAGGAGGACGAGCACGAGGTCACGCTGTACGAGGAGCGCCCGGTCGTGGAGACCGAGGCGGTGCCGGTCGAGCGGGTCCGGATGACCACGGAGGAGAAGACCGCCGAGGAGACCGTCCGCGGCAAGGTCCGCAAGGAGCGCATCGAGGCCGAGACGGAGCTGGACGAGGAGTCCGGCCGCCGGGCCCGTGACGTCCCCGGGCGAGGCCGCGAGTAGCCCCGCCCCCAGCGCGCGCCGGTGTCGTCTCACCGGCGCGTCGCCGTGCCGCCGTCCAGCCCGGCGATCGCGGCGAGCCGCCGGTAGGAGTCCAGCAGCGCCTCCCGGTCGTGGGTGCTGGTGGTGACGAGCACCTCCTGCGCGCCCGTCTCCTCCAGGACCGCCTCCAGTTGGTGCGCCACCTCGTCCTCGGTGCCGGCCAGCTGGCCGCTGAGCCCCGACTCGTAGAAACCGCGTTCCCTGGCGCTCAGGGAGAGCGCCTCGACGCGTTCGGCGGGCGGCAGCGGCGGAAAGCTGCCGTGGGTCCGGGAGTACGCCATCGACCAGGCCTCCGGGACCAGCAGCCGCCGGGCCTCCTCGGGGGTGCCGGCCACCGCGACCGTGCCGGAGACGACCACGTACGGCTCGCTCGCCCACGGGGAGGGGCGGAACCGGTCGCGGTAGTGGTCGATGCCGCGCCGCATCCTGTCCCGGTCGCGGAGGTCGCCGATGACCATCGGCAGGCCCGCGCGGGCCGCGATCGCGGCGCCCTCGCCCATGGCGAGCACGAACGGCGGCACGGTCAGCCCCTCGGCGGGTCGGGCGTGCACCCCGGTGGGGGAGGTGCCCCGGAACCAGCCGAGCAGCTCGTCGAGCTGGGCCGCGAAGTCCTCCGCGTCGTCCTTGCCGCGCCCCAGCGCCCTGCGCACCCCGTCGGTGAAGCCGACCGATCGGCCCAGGCCCATGTCGACGCGGCCCGGGAACAGCGATTCCAGCACCCCGAACTGCTCGGCCACCACCAGCGGCCGGTGGTTGGGCAGCATGACCCCGCCGGTGCCGACGCGGATGGTCCGGGTCGCCCCGGCGACGGCGGCGGCCAGCACGGTCGGCGCCGAACCCGCGACCCCCGGCACCCCGTGGTGTTCGGCGACCCAGAACCGGTGGTAGCCGAGCCGCTCCACCTCCCGCGCCAGGCCGACGGTGTCCCGCAGCGCCTCGGGGCCGGTGTGCCCCTCGCGGATGCGGGAGCGGTCGAGGACGGAGAAGCGGGCCGAGCGGATCACGGAACTCATACCGGGTTCAACACCCGGTGGCCCCCAGGATTCCGCACGCCCCGCGTCTAGGCTGGGCGGTGTGACCGACCGCGACGAGCGGCCGCTGGCCGTGTTCGACCTCGACAACACCCTCGCCGACACGGCGCACCGGCAGCACTTCCTGGAGCGCAGACCGCGCGACTGGGACGCCTTCTTCGCCGCCGCGCCGCAGGACCCGCCGCTCGCCGAGGGCGTCGCACTGCTCCGGGAGCGCGCGCGGGAGTGCGAGATCGTCTACCTCACCGGGCGGCCCGAGCGCTGCCGGCGCTCCACGCTGGACTGGCTCGCCGCCCAGGAACTGCCCGAGGGGGACCTGCACATGCGCGGCGACGCCGACCGCCGGCCGGCCCGCCACACCAAGCTGGCGATCCTGCGCCGCCTCGCCCGCACCCGGGACGTCCGCGTGCTCGTGGACGACGACGAGCTGGTCTGCCAGGACGCCCGGCGGGCCGGCTTCACCGTCGTCCTCGCCCGCTGGACGGCCCCGTCCGGGGAGCTGAGGGACGCGCAGGAGCGGGAAGGACGTACCTGAGCGGCGGCCCGGTCCCGCCCCGGCTCAGTCCGCCTCCTCCAGTCGGAAGCCGACCTTCAGCCCCACCTGCCAGTGCGCGACCTGCCCGTTCTCGATCTGGCCGCGCACCTGGGTCACCTCGAACCAGTCCAGATTGCGCAGGGTCCGCGAGGCGCGTTCGATGCCGTTGCGTACGGCCTGGTCGACGCCGTCGGGCGAGGTGCCGACGATCTCCGTGACCCGGTAGGTGTGATTCGACATGCGACTGCTCCTCTCGCCTCATTCCACCGTGCCCCACACCCCGGCGGAGCGCGAGGCGTCGGCCCCGTTCACCGGACGGCCTTGACCTACGCATTGGTCCATACCAAGATGCTGGGCGCCCGCCCGAGCTCCGCTCGCCCCCCACGCCGGGCCCCGCCCTGTCCGTCAGACAGAAACAGGACCCCCGTGAAACGCCGTCTGCTCGCCCTTGTCTGTGCGTCCGCCTCCCTGCTCAGCGGCTGTGGACTGATGCCCGGCGACGCCGAACGGAGCACGGTCACCGTGTGGTTGATGCGGCACAGCGCCTCGCAGGAGTACCTGGACCGCTTCACCGAGGAGTTCGAGCGCGAGCACCCCGGACTCGACCTCGACATCCGCATCCAGGAATGGACCGGCATCGGCGAGAAGGTGCAGAAGGCGCTGGCGGCGGACGAGGAGGACGGCCCCGACGTCATCGAGGTCGGCAACACCCAGGTCGCCACGTACGCGGAGGGCGACGGACTGCTCGACCTCACCCTGGAGTCCATGCGCGACTGGGGCCGCGACGACTGGCTGCCCGGCCTCGCCGAACCCGGCCGGTGGGGCTCCCAGCAGTACGGCATCCCCTGGTACGCGGCCAACCGCGTCGTCATCTACCGCAAGGACCTCTTCCGGCAGGCCGGCGTCACCGCCCCGCCGAAGACCCGCGACGAGTGGCTCACCCTCACCGAGAAGCTCGACACCGGCGGCAACCAGGGCATCTACCTCGCCGGACAGGACTGGTACACCCTCGCCGGCTTCATCTGGGAGGAGGGCGGAGACCTCGCCAAGGAACGGGACGGCCTCTGGCGGGGCACGCTGGACAGCCCGGAGGCGCTGCGCGGCATGGACTTCTACCGCCGGCTCCAGGCGCTCGGCGACGGACCGGTCGACGCCGACGAGGAACACCCGCCGCAGGCCGGCGTGTTCGCCGAGGGCAGGATCGCCCAGATCGTGGCCGTGCCGGGGATGGCGAGCGCCGTCCTCAAGCAGAACCCACGACTCGAGGACGAGCTGGGCTACTTCCCCGTGCCCGGCCGGACCGCCGGCAAGCCCGGCGCCGTCTTCACCGGCGGCTCCGACCTCGTGGTCCCGGCCAAGACCGACACCAGGGAAGGCGCCATCGAGGTCGTCGCCGCACTCACCGGCGCCCGGTGGAACACCGACCTGGCCCGCACGATGAACTACGTCCCCAACAAGGCCGGACTCGCCGAGTCGGTGGCGGGGGAGGAGGGGGTCGCGGCCATGGCGGCCGGAGCCGCGCAGGGCCGGGCGACCCCCGGCACACCCCGGTGGGCCGCGGTCGAGGCGGACAACCCGATCAAGGAGTACATGACCAAGGTGCTCACCGGGGCCGACCCGGCCACCGAGGCCGGGCGCGCCGCGCGCCGCATCACCGACGCCCTGGCCTTCGACTAGGGCGACGCCGTTGCCGGCACGCGGCGCTCCCGTCAGCGCGCGACGCTCAGCGACAGCGCGAACCGCCCCTCCTCGTCCGTCCACCACCGGGCCAACTCAAGGCCGGCGGACGACAGTTCCGCACGCACCCCCTCCTGACGGAACTTCGCCGACACCTCGGTGCGCAGCTCCTCGCCCGCCGCGAAGTCCACGGCGAGCCCCAGGGAGGGGATCTTCACCGTCTGCGCGCAGCGGGAGCGCAGCCGCATCTCGATCCACTCGTGCCCGGCGTCCCACAGCGCCACATGGTCGAAGGCGCCCGGATCGAAGTCGGCGCCCAGCTCCCGGTTGATGACGGCCAGGACGTTCTTGTTGAACGCGGCCGTCACACCGGCCGCGTCGTCGTACGCCCGGACCAGCACCTTCTCGTCCTTCACCAGGTCCGTGCCCAGCAGCAGGGCGTCGCCCGGGGCGAGCAGGGCGCGGACGGAGGCGAGGAACGCGGCACGCTCGGCCGGCAGCAGGTTGCCGATGGTGCCGCCGAGGAACGCCACCAGCCGCGGCCCCGGCGTGCCGGGCAGGGCCGGCAGGGCGGTGAAGTCGGCGATCAGCGCGTGCACGTCCAGTCCCGGCCGCTCGGCGGCCAGCGCCCGCCCGGCCAGGGCGAGGGCGCTCTCGCTGACGTCGACGGGGACATAGGCGCGCAGCCCGGTCAGGGCGTCCATCAGGTGCCGCGTCTTCTCCGAGGAGCCGGAGCCCAGTTCGACCAGGGTGCGGGCGCCGGACGCCGCGGCGATCTCACCGGCGCGGGCGAGCAGGATCTCGCGTTCGGCGCGGGTCGGGTAGTACTCGGGCAGCTCGGTGATCTCCTCGAAGAGCTCACTGCCCCGGGCGTCGTAGAACCACTTGGGCGGCAGCGTCCTGGGGCTGCCGGTCAGGCCCTCGCGGACGTCGGCGCGCAGGGCGGCGTCGGTGGCGTCCTCGGGCAGGGTGCGGGTGAGGTGGAACGGACTCACGTAAGGGGCTCCCTCGGAGGTGCGGGTGCGACGGCGGACGTCAGGGCGTCGCCGGGCTCCTTGAGCGGGGTCAGCAGGACGTCCGTACGGCTCGCCGCGAGCAGCGTGCGGTCGGGGACCTCACGCCAGTGCGGATCGTCGTCGTAGGGCTCGGAGGCCACGACGGTGCCGCCACCGGCCCGGGCCAGGTACCACAGGGTGTCGCCCCAGGCGGTCGCGGTGACGGTGTCGCCGCCTGTGAGCAGCAGGTTGAGCCGGGCCCCGGGGGCCGCCGCGGCGACCTCCAGGACCGTGTCGGCCAGCGCCTGCCCCTCCTCGTCACCGGCCCGCAGCCGGGCGAGCACCAGGGCCCACACGAACGCGGAGTCGTTGCGGGCCTCCAGCGACAGCACGTCCCCGGCGGACAGGGACGCCACCAGCGGCGCGAGCGACCCCGGCCAGCCCGGCACCGCCCCGTTGTGGCTGAACAGCCAGGTCCCGGCCGCGAACGGCGCCGCCGCGGCCTCCGCGTCCGCGCCCGACAGGGTCGCGTCCCGTACGGCCGCGAGCAGCGCCCGGGTCCGTACGACACGGGAGAGGTCCGCGAACGACAGGTCCGCCCACACCGGCCCGGCCCGCCGGTACCGGGCCGGAACCGGATCGCCCTCCGCGTACCAGCCGACGCCGAAACCGTCGGCGTTGACCGTGCCGTACCGCTGCCGCCGGGGCGCCCAGGACTGCCGGTACAGACCGTGCGGAGGTTTCACGAGCAGCTCGCCCAGCGGCTCCGCGGGCCCCACGTACGCCACGTGACGGCACATCAGACGTCCTCCGAGCGCGCCGTGCGGAACCCGGAGAAGATCTGCCGCCGGACCGGCAGGTCCCAGTTGCGGAACGTGCCCCGGCAGGCCACCGGGTCCACGGCGAACGAACCGCCGCGCAGCACCTTGTGCTCCGGCCCGAAGAACACCTCCGAGTACTCCTTGTACGGGAACGCCCTGAATCCCGGGTAGGGCAGGAAGTCGCTCGAGGTCCACTCCCAGACGTCACCGATCAACTGCCGTACGCCGAGCGGCGACTCACCGGCCGGGTAGCTTCCGGCGGGCGCCGGACGCAGATGCCGCTGGCCGAGGTTGGCGTGCTCGGGTCCGGGATCGGCGTCGCCCCACGGGTAGCGCATGGAACGGCCGCCGGCCGGGTCGTACCGCGCCGCCTTCTCCCACTCGGCCTCGGTGGGCAGCCGGCGCCCGGCCCAGCGGGCGTAGGCGTCGGCCTCGTACCAGCACACGTGCAGCACCGGCTCGTCGGGCGGCACCACCTCGGTGACACCGAACCGGCGCCGCAGCCACTGCCGGCCGTCCCGGCGCCAGAACAGCGGCGCGGCGAGGGAGTTGCGGCGGACGTGGGCCCAGCCCTCGGCCGTCCACCAGCGGGGCTCGTCGTAGCCGCCGTCCTCGATGAACGCCTGGTAGGCGGCGTTCGTCACCGGGGTGGTGTCGATGCGGAAGGACGCCACCTCGCGCCGGTGCGCGGGCCGTTCGTTGTCCAGCGCCCACGGCTCGTCCGAGGTGCCCATGGTGAACGGGCCGCCCGGGACGAGGACTTCGGACGGACCCGTGAACAGGGGCACCGGCTCCGGGTCCGGGGCGGTCAGCGCCCGCGGTCCCTTCCGGAGCTGATGGGTGATCAGCATGGTCTCGTCGTGCTGCTGCTCGTGCTGCGCGATCATCCCGAAGGCGAAGCCCGCCTCCGTCAGCCGCGTCCCGTGGAACGCGGCGGCCTCCAGCACGTCCAGCGCCCGGCCGCGCACGTCGGCCGCGTACCTGCGGGCCTCCTCCGGCGGCAGCAGCGGCAGCTTCGGACGTTCGGCGCGCGGGTGCTCGAAGGCGTCGTACAGGGTGTCGATCTCGGGCCGCATCGCCTCGTGGCCGGCGACGGCCCGCAGCAGCCACTGCTCCTCCTGGTTGCCGATGTGGGCGAGGTCCCACACCAGCGGGGACATCAGCGGCGAGTGCTGGGCGGTCAGGTCGGGTCCGTCGACGCAGCTGGTGAGCAGCGTGGTGCGGTCCCGTGCGGTGATCAGCGAGGCGACCGCGCGCTCGCGCAGGGCTTCGGCGTCGAGGGCGGGGTCGGTCATGAGGAGGTGTCCTTCCCGTGCGGGTGCGTGGGGCGGGGGTGCGCGCCGCGGGCCGTCGCGCACAGCTCGTCGAGCAGGTCGTCGGCCGGACAGCGCCCCCGGGCGACATAGCGGTCCCGGTACGTCCCGACCGCGTCGACCACCTCGGTGGTGGCGCCGAGCCGGGGCAGGGCGCGCAGCGCCGCCGCGAAGCAGGTGGCGGCCACTTCGCGCAGCTCCGGGTCGGCCGGTCCGCCGCGGGCCGCGTCCCGCCAGAGCGGATTGTGCGGCGCGGGCATGCCGTGGGTCCGCTCGGCCAGCGGCTTCACCGCCCGGTAGGCGGTCTCGGTGGCCTCCGGGTCGTCGAACAGCGCCGCGACCACGGCCAGCGGCACGATCCAGCCGTCGTCGCCGGGCTGCGCGTCGATCATGCGCAGTTCCAGGTGGCCGCGCGGCCGCACCGGCGGGAACAGGGTCGTGGCGTGGTAGTCGAGGTCGTCCAGGGTCGGCGGTCTGGGCGTGCCGGACCTGGTCCACTCCCGGAAGGTGAGCCCCCGGGGCACGTCCCACGGTCCGCCGTCGTCCCGCACGCACATCACGGGCGAGTCCAGGACGTGCCGGGCCCAGGCGCCGCGCGGGTCGGCGTCCAGCACGGGGGCGCCCGCCCGGCCGGTGCCGATCTGCGCCCAGCGCAGCTGCCGTGTGGACAGCCAGCCGGTCGGCCGGTCACCGGCGATCGGGGAGTTGGCGAACACCGCGACCAGGACCGCGCCCAGCTGGTGCGCCAGCCACCAGCGCCGTACGTGGCCGAGCGGGCCGGGCTCCTCGTACCCGGCGTCCACGCACACCTGCACGGAGGCGGAGGTGCACATCATGGCCCGGCCGGCGGGGCCGGTGCGGTCGAGACAGGCCTCCATGGCGTCGTAACGCGGTTCGCGCAGGAACCGGCGGGGGGCGTGCCAGGGGTCGTGACCGAGGCCGACGAGGACCAGACCGTCCTCGCGCAGGACCGCGCGGACGGCGTCGAGGTCGGCGGAGACGGTGTCGACGCACTCCATCAGGGAGGCGGCGGGCGGCGAGCTCAGCTCCAGCTGGCCGCCGGGCTCGACGGTGAGCGCCGACCTCAGGGGCACGGTCCGCAGAGCGGCGTAGGCCGCTTCGAGTCGTTCGGGTGACACGGGGAGCCGCGGGTCCCGCAGCTCGTGGACGAGCCATTCCACCTCGACGCCGAGGAGGCGCGGCGGTCCGGTCTTGAAGCAGATGCCCCGCACCAGGGCTTCCACCTCGGCTTCCGTGACGGCGCTGCGCGGCTCGGGACAGCCGCCTGCCGAATCGGACATGCAGGGATCCTCCTGAGATTCCGCCATGTCACCGGCCCGGAACGGCAACGGTCCCGGCCGGCACCAACCCGTCCACCCAAAACCTTCGCGTCGGCGGGCACAAGAGCGCCTGGCGGGGCGTTCCGGTTCGGTCATCCTTTCGTCCGGCCTGTTCCCGGGCGGTTTTCCACCCGTTTCCCGGGCCTTTCGGGGAGGCGGAAACCCCGTTGCGGCGCATCACCAGCATCGCTCAGGATGCCTGCATGAGCACGACGAGCGAGACCGCGCGGCGCGTGGTCACGGCGGCTACGGGGGTGGCGCCGTGAGCGCGCGCCTGCGCGGTATCGCCCGCGAGACCGAACAGATCGTGGCGGCGGGCGCCTACCGCGCACCCGGCGGCCACGAGGTGTCCGTCGCGGCGGCGGTCGAGGCCGCGGCCCGCGGAACGCGGACGTACGGGCCGCAGCCGGTCCCGGTCCCGGCGTTCCGTCCGGCCGGGACCCGGTTCGAGGTCACCGGCGAGAGCAGCCTGGAGGCCGCCCGGCGGCTCGCGGACCACGTGGCCGTACTGAACTTCGCCTCCGCCCGCAATCCGGGCGGCGGATACCTCAACGGCGCCCAGGCCCAGGAGGAGGCCCTGTGCCGCGCCTCCGCGCTGTACACCTGCCTGCTGCGGGCCCCGGGCTTCTACGACCACCACCGCGCCCACCGCGACCCGTTCTACACGGACCGCGTGATCCACTCACCCGCCGTGCCGGTCTTCCGCGACGACCGCGGACGCCTCCTGGACGAGCCGTTCACGGCCGGTTTCCTCACCTCGCCCGCGCCCAACGCGGGAGTGATCCTGCGCACGGCGCCGGAGCGGGCGGACGAGGTGCCGCACGCCCTGGTGGTACGGGCCGGGCGGGTCCTGGAGACCGCGGCCGCCCACGGCTACCGGCGGCTCGCGCTGGGCGCCTGGGGCTGCGGGGTGTTCCGCAACGACCCCGCCCAGGTGGCGGCGGCGTTCCGCTCGCACCTGGAGCCGGGAGGGCGCTTCGCGGGCGCCTTCGCCCACGTGGTCTTCGGCATCCTGGACCGCACCCGCGACAGCGCGGTCCGCGCCGCGTTCGAGCGGGCCTTCGCGGACCTGCTGCCCGGGGCGGCGGACGTCAGCTCCAGCCGTACCGCTCCCGCAGCCGCTGACGCACGAGGTTGAACCGCATCCGGTCCAGCGCGCACGCCTCCCGGCGCATGCCCTCCTCGTGCAGCCGCAGCACCCGCTCCACGTCGACCCACGAGTCGCGGCCCGACCGGTCCCACGGCCCGCTGCCGATCGGCACCCACTCCCGGTCGCCGTCGTGCCGCCTGCTCGACAGCTGCACGGCGAGGAAACTCCCGGCCGCCTCCCGGGCGACGACGAGCACCGGACGGTCCTTGCCCCGGCCGTCGTTCTCCTCGTAGGGCACCCAGGTCCAGACGATCTCCCCGGGGTCGGGGTCGCCGTCGTGCGCGGGCGAGTACTCGGTGCGCACCCGGCCCACCTCACGGGGCGCGGCCTCGACGGTGGCGGAAGGGCCGTGGCGGCCCGGGGCGTTCTCAGGGCGGAAGGCGGTCACAGGCGTACCGTACGGCACCCCGGAAGGCGCCTCGCGCGCGGCCGGTGACACCGGCGGCGGCTCGCCGTGCGCCGCGCCCGGCGCACGGCGCCGACGTCATGCGGGCGTCTTCGAAAGCGAGGCGTCCACCGGTTCAGCCGGGCCCGGACAGCCCCGTGAGTTCCCGGCCCGTGACCATCCCGGCCTCGATCCGGACGAACACCCCGTCGTGCGTCGGCATCCACGAGCGGGGACCGGTCCGCAGCAGGCGTTCGTGCTCGGCCGGGCCGGTCACCACGGCGGCCCGGCCCGTGACCACCACGCTCCAGCCGGACCGTCTCCCGGCGTCGAAGTCGTCGGCCTCGAAGGCGACCACGACGCCGTCCACCGCCCGCACCAGATCGGACGCGGCGGAGGTGCACAGCACCACGGAGGAATCGGTGTCCAGGGAGAAGTTGACGGGCAGGACCGCGGGCAGCGCCCGCCGGGTGTAGACGACGCGACCGACCGGCACCCCGGCCAGCAGGCGCAGACACTCCTGGCGGTCCAACGGCCGGAAGCCCTCGCTGTGGATCATTCCTCCATCGTCGGCGCCGGACCCCTGCCGGGCCAGGGCCGGACGGCCCTGATGACGGTCCGGCGCCGACGGCGGCTCTCCGCGGACGGCTCCTCGTGGGGCGGCTGTCGCACGCCTCCGCCGCCGGCCGTCACGGCCGTGCGCGCGAGCAGACATGTCTGACTTCCTTCGCGGGTGGAACCCGGGGGGCATGGGCAAGACCGCGCTGATCGTCATCGACATGATCAACACCTACGACCATGTGGACGCCGAGCATCTGATCCCGTCCGCCGAGTCGGTCGTACCGGTCGTCGCCACCCTGCTGGAGCGGGCGCGGCGCCGGGACGTGCCGGTGATCTACGTCAACGACAACTTCGGCGAGTGGCGCTCCCACCACGGCGAGCTGCTCGACAAGGCCCTGTCGGGACCGCACGCGCGCCTCGTGAAACCGCTGCTGCCGGACGACTCCTCCCTCTTCGTCGTCAAGGCACGGCACTCGATCTTCTTCGAGACGCCCCTGGGCTATCTGCTCAACCAGCAGGGCATCGACCGGCTCGTGCTGTGCGGTCAGGTCACGGAGCAGTGCGTCCTGTACTCGTCGCTCGACGCGCACATCCGCCACTTCGACGTGACCGTCCCCCGTGACGCCGTCGCCCACATCCACGCCGACCTCGCGGACGCCGCCCTGCGGATGATGGAACGCAACATGGGCGCGCGGGTGTGCGACAGCGACGAACTGTGGAACTGACGCCCCGCGACGCGGATCCACGGGCCGGCAGCGGTCCCATGAGCCGTACCCCCGTCCCGCCCCGCGAGGTCCGCCCCTACCTCGACGAACTGGTCCGCCGCACGCGCGCCGTCTGCGGCCCCCACCTGGTGAGCGTCCTCGCCGTCGGCTCCCTCGCGCTCGGCGACTACCGGCACGGACGCAGCGACGTCGACGTGACCGTCGTGGTGGACCGTTCGCTTCCCCGGCGCGCCCTGTCCGAACTGGCCGGGGCGCTGGCGCACCCCGCCCTGCCCTGTCCCGCGGCCGGACTGGAACTGGTCGTGTACCCGGCCGATCTCGCCGGCCGCCCGTCCGGCGGGGCGGGGTACCTCATGGACCTCAACACCGGACCGTCCCTGCCCGAACGGGTCAGTCACGACCCCGGGGAGGCGCCCGCCTTCTGGTACGTCCTCGACCGTTCCCTCGCCCACCAGGCCGGCCTCCCGCTGTTCGGCGGGCCGGTACGGGACGTGATCGCCGCACCGGAGCGGGCCGCCGTGCTCACCGCGCTCCGCGCCTCCGTGCGGGAACACGCCGAGGGCGAGGGGCACGCGGCCGACAACCGGGTGCTCAACGGCTGCCGCTCCGTGGTGTGGTGCCGCACCGGCCGCTGGTTCGCCAAGCGCGAGGCGGCCGGGATCGTCGCCGCCTCGGAGGCGGACTTCCGGCCACTGGTCACGGACGCGCTGCGCAGCTTCGAACGCCCCCGTGAGTCCGCGCTCGCGCTGCCCGGTGCGGCGGTCGGGGACTTCCTGGCCTGGGTGGCCGTCCGCGTGGACGAGGCCGCCGCGGCCGAGGGCGGGCACGACGCCCCGGCCTGACACGCGCCTGCGTGCCGCCGTCCCCGGCCCACGGCTCGACAGCCGTCGGCTCCGCCGTCTAGGCTCCTCGGCGCGGCATCGCGTGTCGGTCACCGGCCGGGTGAGGCATGGAGGCGCCGCGGATGCCCGTGGAGGCATTGCCCTCGTGTCAGTCGAGTTCAACCACACCATCGTTCTCACCCGTGACCGGGAGAAGTCCGCCCGTTTCCTCGCCCACGTCCTGGGCCTTGAGGTCGGGGAACCGGCCGGAATGTTCCTGCCGGTGACGACCGCCAACGGAGTCACCCTGGACTTCGCGACCGTCGACATCGACATCCCGGCGCAGCACTACGCGTTCCTCGTCTCCGAGGACGAGTTCGACGCGATCCTCAGCCGGCTCGTGGACGCCGGGATCCCCCTCCAGGCCGATCCGCACGGCAGGCACCCCCGCCGCATCAACCGCAACGACGGCGGTCGCGGCGTCTACTTCCGGGACCCGGCGGGCCACGGCCTCGAGGCCATTACCCTCCCGTACGGCACCGACCCGGCCTCACCGCTGAACGGCGTCACCGAGGAGGTTCCCGGAGCCGTGTAGGCGGGGCGGGGGCGGGCGTGCTCACGCGTCCGCCCCCGCCCGGCCGGTTTACGCGCCGCGCAGCGGGCTACGCGTCGGACACGGGGAGTCCAGGCCGGCCACGTACCGGGAGGTGCCCATGACCATGCGGATACGGGACGTGATGTCCGCGGACACCGCGTCCGTCGAGCCCATGACGACGGTGGCGCGGGCGGCGCGCCTGATGCGCGAGCAGGACATCGGCGACGTCCTCGTCGCGTACGACTGTGATCTGTTCGGTGTGCTCACCGACCGCGACATCGTGCTGAGGGGCGTCGCGGAGGGGTGCGACCCGGAGGCCACGACGGTCGGTTCCCTGTGCACGCGTCCGCCCCTGGTGACACTCGACCCCGAGGACACCACCGATCACGCCGTGGAGCTGATGCGGCGGCACGCCGTCCGACGGCTCCCGGTGGTGGAACGCGGCGGCTGTCCGGTGGGGATGGTGAGCCTGGGGGACCTCGCCGCGACGGAGGATCCGCACTCCGCCCTGGCGGACATCAGCGCGGCGGCTCCCACGCACTGAGCGCGCACGTCCAGCCGTACGGGCCCGGGCGGATCCGCAGTTCCTCCCAGTCCACGGCCGTCGGCATCCGCCCGGTGACCCGTACGTCCGTCAGGGCGGCCACCGCCAGGCGTACGTCGAGACCGTCCTCGGTCCCGTCCGCCTCCACGTCGACCGGTACCTGGCCGTACTCCTCCAGCCGGTACAGGACCTCGTCCAGCAGTGCCGCCAGCAGATCGTCGTCACTGGCCCCGTCCAGCCGGATGCGGCCCACGCCCGTCGGCCGCACCCCGGAGACGTCGGCGAAGCACTCCACCATCGCCGCCACCGCCTCCGCCAGACAGTTCTCCCGGCTCGCCGCCCACGCCTCGATCCGGAACTCGTCCTCCTGCGCCACCGCCCGGTGCCCGCTCTCGTCCGGCCGCCGCGCCTGCCCGTAGTCGCTCGTGTCACCGACCATGGAACTCGCCTGCCCGACGACCGCGCACCCATGCCGGACGTCGTGCGCTTCGAGTGGCGGAGAGCGGGGTACACGGGTGCGGACCAGGTGCTTCAGGTGCCGTCTTCCGGCGTGGAGGGAGGGCATCCGCCATGCGGTTCCGTGATCGCCGGCAGGCCGGCCGTGAACTGGCCGCACGGCTGCGGGAGAGGCAGGACGAGGGAGTCCTGCCCGAACCCGTCGTGCTGGCCCTGCCCCGCGGCGGTGCCGCCGTGGCCGTCGAGGTCGCCCGGGCACTGGACGCCCCGCTCGACGTCCTCGTCGTACGGAAGATCGGCGCCCCCTTCCACGAGGAGTTCGGCGTCGGCGCGATGGCCGGCGACGGGATTCCGCTCTTCGACGAGGACGCCCTGCTGCGGCTGGGCATCACCGAGGCCGACCTCGCGCCCGTCGTCGAACGCGAGCGCGCCGAGCTGCGCCGCCGCGAACAGCGCTACCGCCAGGGCCGCCCCGCTCCCGAGCTGGGCGGACGGACCGTGATCGTCGTCGACGACGGGCTGGCGACCGGCTCCACCGCCCGCGCCGCGCTGCGCGCCCTGCGGACACAGGACCCCGGACACCTCGTGCTGGCCGTTCCGGTCGGCGCGGCGGAGGGCGTCGCACTGATGCGCTCCGAGGCCGACGAGGTGGTGTGCCTGTACGAGCCGGCGGCGTTCATGGCCGTGGGCCAGTGGTACGAGGAGTTCGGCCAGCTGACCGACGAGGACGTCATGGAGGCGCTGCACCAGCGGCAGGCGTAGCCGCGGTCAGACGACCCCGTCCGCGCGCAGTGCCGCGATCTCCTCGGGAGAACGGCCCAGTTCCGTGAGGATCGCCTCCGTGTGCTCGCCCACGGCCGGTACCGGGTCCATACGGGCCGGCAGCCCCGCGAGGTCGGCGGGCGGCAGCAGCGCCTCCACGGTCCCGCCCGGCACCGCCACCTCGCGCCAGCGGTCGCGGCCGGCGAGCACCGGGTGGCCGAGGAACGCGGCGACGTCGTTGACCCCGGCGCAGGCGATGCCGATCGCCTCCAGGTCCTCGAGCAGTTCATCGGCGTCCGCGCGGGCGAAGCGCTCGGCGATGACCGCGTTCAGCTCCTCGCGGTGGGCCACCCGGTCGGAGCCGGTGGCGAAGCGCGGATCGTCGGTCAGCTCCGGCCGGCCAAGGAACTCCGCGCACAGGGCCGCCCACTCGCGCTCGTTCTGGACGGAGAACAGCACCTCGCGTCCGTCGGCGGCCCGGTAGGTGCCGTACGGGGCGATGGTGGCGTGCTGCGTGCCCAGGCGCGGGGGCTGGGCACCGCCGTAGCGGGTGTAGTAGGCGGGCTGGCCCATCCACTCGGCGAGCGCCTCGAACAGGGACACCTCCACCGGGTGCGCCGTGCCGGTGGTCGCGCGGGTGTACAGGGCGGTGAGCACACCGCTGTAGGCGTACATCCCGGCGGCGATGTCGGCGACGGAGATCCCGGTGCGGGCGGTCTCCTCCGGGGTTCCGGTCAGCGACACCAGGCCGGTCTGGCACTGCATCAGCAGGTCGTACGCCTTGCGGTCGGCCCAGGGGCCGCTCGTGCCGTAGCCGGAGATCGTGCAGGGGATCAGCCGCGGATGGCGGCGGGTCAGCTCGTCGGTCCCGAGGCCGAGGCGGCCGGCGGCGCCCGGCGCGAGGTTCTGCACGAACACGTCGGCGTCCCGGAGCAGTCCGTGCAGGATCGCGCGGCCGCGCGGGTCCTTCAGGTCCAGCGTGAGGGATTCCTTGGAACGGTTGATCCACACGAAATAGCTGGAGTGACCGTGCACGGTCGTGTCGTACCGGCGGGCGAAGTCCCCCTCGCCCGGCCGCTCCACCTTGATCACACGGGCGCCGAGATCGGCCAGCTGGCGGGTGGCGTAGGGCGCGGCCACCGCCTGCTCCACACTGACCACCGTGACCCCGGACAAGGGGGGTTCGTGCACGTCCGCGCCTCCTGCCTGCTCCGGCCTCGATCAGTACAGCCGGGGAGCGGCGGCTGTCAACGGCTACCCCGGCCGTTCACCGGCCGACCCGGCCCCACGGAGCCTCCGCGGGCCTGCTGCGGAGACGACGCGGGCGCCGCGGTCGTCGACGGCACGGACCTGCCGGTCACCCGGGTGCGCCGCACCGGCGACCCGCACCGCGCGCTGCTGACCTGCACCCGCGGCGGCGGGCACGCCCGTCCGGCGGTGGCCGCCGCCCTGCGGGAGCTGCGCGAGCCGGCCACCGCGGCGGTCGCCTGAGAGCTGGACGGTGTCCGTGCCGCGCGGGCGTCCGTACGGGGCCGCCGGCGGGTGGTCCGTCCACCGGCGGACCGGCGTTCCGGCCCGCGCGCCGCGCCGGTGCGCTACCGCCCCGGTGCCCCCGCGCGCAGGCCGTCCATGACCAGGTCCAGCAGCCGGGTGGCGCGCGGCTGCCAGTCCTCGGCGGGGTCGAGCTGCCAGAGACCGCCGATGGCGAGGACGAGATCGTCCGCGGTCACCCCCGGGCGAATGGATCCGGCCTTCTCGCAGCTGCGCAGCAGGAGTTCCGCCGCCTCGGTCACCGGACTGTGTCCCGGCTTCGCCGGGCTGCCCGGTCCGCTGGTGGCCTGCCGGATGGCGTCGGCCAGCCCGGCCTTGGTCATGGCGAAACGGGCGAGCCCGTCCATCCACTCGCGCAGCGCGCAGTCGGGCTCCCGCGTGCTCAGCAACCGTGCCGCGCTGTCCGCCACCTGCTGCATCTCGTACCGGTAGATCTCCATGACGAGGGCCTCGCGGCTGGGGAAGTTCCGGTAGAACGTGCCCTGCCCGACACCCGCCTTCTTGGCGATCACGCTCAGCGGGGTCTCCGCCGAGCGCGTGAGTTCGACGAGGGCCACCTCCAGGATGCGCTCGCGGTTGCGCTGCGCGTCCGAGCGCAGGGGCGCCGCCGTGCTCCGCGGCGTCCGCGCGCAGGGGGACGCATCCTTCTCATGCCCCATTCGTCCTCCTCCCGGGCCGTGACCGAAACCCGTCCTTGATAACCGGACAGCTGTCCACTACGTTTTCGAGGTAACGGACAGCTGTCCGCTTCGGGTCCATCGTATCGGCGGACACGGACGGCGCGGGACGCCCGGTGGCAGGCCCGCGACGACCGGTGTGTTCCCGGCCCTTCCCCCTCCCTCCCATGCTCCCGAACGCCCCACGTTCCGTACAGCCCACCCACGTCATCGACTCGTCCGCCTTCCAGATCCGTGAAAGAAGGCTGCTCATGGCTCCCTCGACGTCCAGCAGCGTCACCTTGAACATCAACGGCGAGAAGCACACGCTGTCCGTCGACCACCGCACCACCCTGCTCGACGCCCTGCGCGAGCGCCTCGACCTGACCGGCACCAAGAAAGGCTGCGACCAGGGACAGTGCGGCGCCTGCACGGTCCTGGTCGACGGCCGCCGCACCGTGTCCTGCCTGCAACTGGCCGTCGCGTCCGACGGACGCGAGATCACCACCGTGGAGGGCCTGGCCGACGGGGACCGGCTGCACCCGGTGCAGCAGGCCTTCCTCGACCTGGACGGCTTCCAGTGCGGCTACTGCACCCCCGGCCAGATATGTTCGGCCGTCGCCGTCATCGAGGAGCACGCGGCGGGCTGGCCCAGCGCCGTCACCGGGGACGTGCGTCCCGAAGCGGGACCGCCGCCCCTGACCCCCGAGGAGATCAGGGAACGCATGAGCGGCAACCTGTGCCGCTGCAGCGCGTACGTACAGATCGTCGAGGCGGTCGCCCGCGCGGCCGCCGAGAGCCGGAACGAGACCGAGGAGGCCGTGGCGTGAGGGAGTTCGACTACCGGCGCGCCGACGACGTCTCCGGCGCGGTGGCGCTGCTCGACGCCGACCCCGACGCCCGCTACCTCGGCGGCGGCACCAACCTCGTCGACCTGATGAAGAACGGCGTCGAGCGCCCGGCCCGGCTCGTCGACGTCCGCACCCTCCCGCTGGACCGGATCGAGCCGGCCGACGGCGGCGGACTGCGCATCGGCGCCACCGTCACCAACAGCGACCTCGCCGCGCACCCCGGCGTCCGCCGGAACTACCCCGCCCTCACCCAGGCCGTGCTCGCCGGTGCCTCCGGGCAGTTGCGCAACATGGCCACCGTCGGCGGCAATCTGCTCCAGCGCACCCGCTGCGGCTACTTCACCGACGTGACCAAGCCCTGCAACAAGCGGGCCCCCGGCAGCGGTTGCCCCGCCGTCGAGGGCGAGCACCGCAACCACGCCGTCCTGGGCGCCTCCGACCACTGCGTGGCCGTCCACCCCTCCGACATGGGTGTGGCGCTGACCGCCTTCGACGCGGTCGTCTCCTACGAGACCGCCGACGGGCCCGGGGAGTTGCCGCTGGCCGACTTCTACCTCCCGGTGGGCGACACCCCGCACCGGGAGACCGCCCTGCCGCCCGGCGCGCTCATCACCCACGTCACCCTGCCGCCGGCGCCGGTCGCCGCCCGCTCGCGCTACCGCAAGGTCCGCGAACGCGCCTCGTACGCCTTCGCGATCGGGTCGGTCGCCGCCGCCCTCGACGTCAGCGGGGGAGTCGTCCGCGAGGCCCGCCTCGCCTTCGGGGCCGTGGCGTCCCGGCCCTGGCGGGCCCGCGCCGCCGAACGCGTGCTGAACGGCGCCCCGGCCACCGCGGAGTACTTCGCGGCGGCGGCGGACGCCGAACTCGCGGCCGCCAGGCCGCTGCCCGACAATGGATACAAGGTGACACTCATGCGCAACCTGGTGGTGGCCGTGCTGTCGGAACTCGCCGAGGAGGCCGCCCGATGACCACCGCCACGACGATGACGGGCGCCGTCGGCACCGCGCACACCCGTATCGAGGGCCGTGACAAGGTCACCGGCGCCGCCCGCTACGCCGGCGAGATCCCCTTCGCCGACCTCGCCCACGGCTGGCTGGTGCTGTCCACCGTCGCCCGCGGCCGGATCCTGTCCGTCGGGACCGGACCGGTGCTCGGCATGCCGGGCGTGCTCACCGTCCTGCACCACGGGAACGCCCCGCGCCTCGACATCGACTACGTCGGCATGCTGGGCGTTCCGCCGGACCCGACGGCCGCGGTCTTCCAGAACGACCGGGTCCCGCACGCCGGCTGGCCCGTCGCGCTCGTCGTCGCCGAGACGCCGGAGCAGGCCCGGGAGGCCGCCGAGGCGCTCGTCGTCACCTACGAGCAGGAACCGCACGACATCGAGCTCTCCGCCGGCCGCCCGGACGCCCACCCGGTGGACGGACACATGCCCGCGGTGACGGAGAAGGGCGACCTGGAGGCCGAACTCGCCGCCTGCGCCCACGTGGTGGACGTGGAGTACACCACGCCCGAAGAGCACCACGCCATGATGGAGCCGCACGCGGCGACCGCCCGGTGGGACGGCGGCCGGCTCGAGGTCGTCGACTCCAACCAGGGCACCACCTGGGTCGCCGACGAGATCGCGCGGATGTTCTCCCTGGACGCGTCCGCGGTGCGGGTGCGCTCCGAGCACGTCGGCGGCGGCTTCGGCAGCAAGGGCGCACGGGCCCACCAGGTGTCCGCGGTGATGGCCGCGACCGCCCTGCAGCGGCCGGTCCGCGTCGTGCTGACGCGCCGTCAGATGTTCTCGCTCACCGGCTACCGCAGCCCCACGGTCCAGCGGGTCCGGCTCGGCGCCGACGCCGACGGCCGGCTGCGCGCCCTCGAGCACCGCTCACTGAACCAGACGTCGACGGTCTGGGAGTTCGTCGAGCCGAGCGCCGGTGTGGCGCGCGTGATGTACGACGCCGACGCCCACCGCACCTCGAACGAGGTGGTACGGCTGGACGTGCCGTCCCCGACGTGGATGCGCGGGCCGGGCGAGGCGCCAGGGTCGTTCGCGCTGGAGGCGGCGCTCGACGAACTCGCCGAGCGGTGCGGCGTCGACCCGGTCGAGCTGCGGCTGCGCAACGATCCCGAGCGCGGCCCGGTCTCCGGGCTGCCGTTCGCCGGGCGCAACCTCGCCGCCTGCTTCCGCGAGGGCGCCCGCCGTTTCGGCTGGGCCGGCCGTGACCCGCGCCCGGGGACGCGCCGCGAGGGGCGCTGGCTGCTCGGCACGGGCACGGCCGCGGCCTCCTTCCCCTCGGGCGCCCTTCCGTCGACGGCCGCGGTGACCGCGGAGGCGGACGGCACCTTCACCGTGCGGATCGCCGCGGCCGACATCGGCACCGGGGCGCGCACGGCGCTCACCCTGGTGGCCGCCGACGCGCTGAAGGTGGCGCCCGACCGGGTCCGGGTGCACATCGGCGACAGCGACTTCGGCCCGGCGGGGATCGCGGGCGGCTCCATGGGCACCCGCTCCTGGGCCTGGGCGATCACGGCCGCCGCCGGGGAACTGCGGGACCGGCTCGTCCCGGGAGGCACCGTGCCGCCGGAGGGCATCACCGTACGGTCCGACACCACCGCCGCCCTCGGCGCCCTCGCCCAGAAGGAACGGCACTCCTTCGGGGCGCAGTTCGCCGAGGTGGCCGTGGACGTCGCCACCGGCGAGGTGCGGGTGCGGCGGATGCTCGGCATCTTCGCCGCGGGCCGGATCGTCAACCCGCTCACCGCGCGCGGTCAGCTCGTGGGCGGCATGACCTGGGGCATCTCGATGGCCCTGCACGAGGAGGCGGTCCGGGACCGCGCCTTCGGCAGCCTCTACGGCGCCGATCTGGCCGGCTACCACGTCGCCACCCACGCCGACGTGCCGGCGGTCGAGGCGGACTGGGTCGACGACCCGGACCCCGACGACCCCGTCGGCATCAAGGGCATCGGCGAGGTCGGCATCGTGGGCGCGGCGGCGGCCGTCGCCAACGCGGTCTGGCACGCGACCGGCGTACGGCACCGGAACCTGCCCATCCGTCCGGACCGGGTACTGGAGGCGGGAGGACCACGTGTTTGACATCGCCGGCGAGCTGCACCGCTGGCTGACCGAGGACAGGGAGTTCGCCGTGGCCACGGTGGTGTCCGTGGGCGGCAGCGCGCCGCGCGGCCCCGGCGCCGCCCTCGCCGTCGACAGCGGGGGCACGGTCGTCGGCTCGGTGTCCGGCGGGTGTGTGGAGGGCGCGGTGTACGACCTGTGCGCCCAGGCGCTCGCGGACGGCGAGAGTCGTGTCGAGCGGTTCGGCTACAGCGACGAGGACGCCTTCGCCGTCGGACTGACCTGCGGCGGGGTCATCGACATCATGGTGACCCCGGTCGGTGTGCGGGCTCCCGTCCGGCAGGTGCTGCGGGCGGCGCTGTCGGCCGTCCTCCGGGGCGGGCCGGGGGCGCTCGCCCGGGTCGTCGAGGGCCCGGCGGAACTCCTCGGCAGGGCCCTGTTCGTCCACCCGGACGGATCGTACGAGGGCGGTCTCGGCGGGGTTCCGGAGCTGGACCGGGCGGCGGCCGGGGAGGCCGGGGCCCTGTTGGACGCGGGCCGCACCGGTACGGTCGCCGTCGCGGAGGACGGTTCGTACTGCCCCGGCGGTCTGACCCTGCTGGTGGAGTCCTCGGTGCCGCCGCCCCGCATGATCGTCTTCGGGGCGATCGACTTCGCGGCGGCGCTGGTGCGGGCGGGGAAGTTCCTCGGCTACCACGTCACGGTGTGCGACGCGCGGCCCGTGTTCGCGACCGGGGCCCGCTTCCCGGAGGCCGACGAGATCGTGGTCGACTGGCCGCACCGCTATCTGGGGAGCACGGAGACCGACGCGCGCACGGTGCTGTGCGTCCTCACCCACGACGCGAAGTTCGACGTACCGCTGCTGAAGGTGGCGCTGGGCCTGCCGGTGGCGTTCGTCGGGGCGATGGGCTCCCGGCGCACCCACGCCGACCGCGAGCGCCGCCTGCGCGAGGCGGGCGTGGGGGAGCGGGAGCTGGCCCGCCTGCGTTCCCCGATCGGTCTCGACCTCGGCGCCCGCACCCCGGAGGAGACGGCCCTGTCCATCGCGGCGGAGATCGTCGCCACCCGCCGGGGCGGCACGGGCGTCCCCCTGACGGGCTTGCGAACGCCGATCCACCGGGACGGACGGTCCGCGCCGGCGGCCGCCTGAGTCCTTGGGCACGGGTCCGGTTCCGCTGCGTCGGGTGCGGGGTTTCGCCCCCGCCGCCCCTTCCCGTCCCCGGGGGCGCTGCCCCCGGACCCCCGCTCCTCAAGGGCCGGAGGGGCTGAAACCCAGCCCCTCCGGCGTCTGAGGGTCAGGCCGCGGCCGGCTCGCCGGCGAGGCCGTGGAGGCGGGTGATGACCTCGGTCAGCTGGCCGGCGACCTCGTCGTCGTCCGCCGGGTGGGTCTCGGCGAAGCGGGTCACCGAGCCGGGGATGGAGAGCTTGATGTCCTCGATCACCTTGCCGCCCGCGATGCCCACGGACTTGCGGGCGTCGTCGTGGGCCCAGACACCGCCGTACTGGCCGAAGGCGGTACCGATCACGACGACCGGCTTGCCGCTGATGGCGCCGGCGCCGTAGGGGCGGGACAGCCAGTCGATGGCGTTCTTCAGGACGGCCGGCATCGTGCCGTTGTACTCGGGCGTGAAGAGCAGCAGCGCGTCGGCGCCCGCGGCGGCCTCGCGCAGCTTGGCGGCGGCGGCCGGCACGGTGCCCTCGACGTCGACGTCCTCGTTGTAGAAGGGGATCTCCGCGAGCCCCTCGTGGAGCGCCACCTCGGCGCCCGCGGGAGCGAGCTTGACAGCGGCCTCGGCGAGCTGACGGTTGTGCGAACCGGCGCGGAGGCTGCCGACGAGGGCGAGGATGCGAACAGACATGAGGGGCTCCAGGGGGTGCTGAAACATCGCCGAAACAATCCGGACCGGGGTCCGTTTCTCTGTTGTAGCACTTCAACCGGACCGCGGTCCAGTTTCTTCCCGATGCTTTACGCTGGCTTCATGTCCGCCGCGCCGCCGCCCGTCCCGGCATCCCAGAACCCCGTACAGCCGCAGGAGTTGCTGCAACTCGGCACCGGCCCCGACGAGCCCTGCCTGCGCGCCGACGCCGCGCGCAACCGGGCCCGTCTGCTGGAGGCGGCCGCACGGCTCGTGGCCGAGCGCGGGGCCGACAGCATCACCATGGAGGAGGTCGCCGCGGCGGCCCGTGTGGGCAAGGGGACGGTCTTCCGCCGCTTCGGCGACCGCACCGGTCTGCTCACCGCCCTCCTCGACCACTCCGAGAAGAAGTTCCAGGCCGCCTTCCTCACCGGACCCCCGCCGCTCGGGCCGGGCGCACCCCCGGCCGAGCGGCTGCGCGCCTTCGGCCTCGCGATGCTCCGCCGCACCACCGAGGAGCTGGAACTGCAGCTGGCGGCCGAACCGGGAGCGGGCCGCCGCTTCACCAGTCCGCCCCGCCGCGTCCTGCGCCACCACGTGACCCTGCTGCTGCGCGAGGCGGTCCCGGACGCGGACTGCGAGGTCCTCGCCCACACGCTGATGGCCCAGCTCGACCCCGCCCTGATCCACCATCTGATACGGCAGTGCGGCATGCCCCCGGAGCGGCTGGAGTCCGCGTGGCTGGACCTGGTCGGCCGGGTGACGGGCCCGGCGCCCGCCCGCTGACGGAGTATCAACTCACCCGCCTGATCGTTTGGTTACGGCTTCTGAAAGGATGCCGTACGTCATGGTGCAGATAACGAACACGTCCGCGTCCGCGTCCCCCGCACCGACGCGCTCCGTACCCACGAGCGCCGATGTGGCCCGCCTGGCCGGCGTCTCGCGCGCGACCGTCTCCTACGTCCTGAACAACGCCGGTGCCGTCCGGATCAGCGAACCCACCCGCCGCCGCGTCCGCGAGGCCGCGAGGGAACTCGGGTACGTGCCGCACGCGGCGGCCCGCAGCCTGCGCGCCGGACACAGCCGTACGGTCCTGATGCCCGCGCCCGCCTTTCCCGTCGGGCCGCTCTACAGCCAGTTCATCAACGATCTCCAGGGCTCCCTGGCCCGCCTCGACTACACGGTCGTGCAGTACGGCACCGTCGGCCTGCACGACGACGAGGCCGCCCGCGCCTGGGCCGAGCTGAGGCCCGTGGCGGTCCTGATACCCGGCTCCGGGCTCGGCCCGCGCGGCGTCGAAGTGCTCAAACGCTCCGGGGCGCGGGCCGTGGTCACCCTCGGTCCCGAGCCCGTCGAGGGCGCGCACGCCCTGCTCATGGACCACGACGTCGTCGGACACAGCGCCGGCGCCCACCTCTTCGACCGGGGCCGCCGCCGGATCGGCGTGGTCGTCCCGAGGGAGCCCGGCCTGGAGGCGTTCTCCGCGCCCCGCCTGGCCGGGGTGCGCGCCGCCCTGAGCGGCACCGACGCCACGGTCACCGAGCTGCCGCTCGCGCACGACGAGGGCGCCGCCGCCCGGCTGGCCGCCCGCTGGCGCGAGCTCGGCCTCGACGCCGTGTTCACGTACAACGACGAGTACGCGATGCTGCTGATGCGCGCACTGCAGGACGAGGGCGTCCGCATCCCCGAGGAGACCGCCGTGGTCGGCGCCGACAACCTGATGCTGGGCCGGCTGCTGCGGCCCCGGCTGAGCACCGTCCACCTCGAACTGCCGGCCGGCCGCGAGCTGGCCGAACTGGTCGACCGCGCCGTACGCGACCCCGCCGCGGCGCCCGAGGCCCACAAGGTGCTGGGGGCGTCGGTGGTGCGACGCGAGTCCAGCTGACTCAAGGCTGCCCGCGCCCTTCGAGGGGCGCGGGGCTGTACTGATGCGCGGCTCCGCCGCGTGGGCGCGAGGGGGTCCGGGGGCCGCGCCCCCGGGAACGGGACGGGAAGGAGCGGAGGGGGCGAACCCACCCCACCGCCGTCCTCACCGCCGCCGGGGCCGTCTCAGGCGCCCGGCGCCTCGCCCTGCTGCGCCTGCTGCTCGGCGATCTGCTTGCGGACGTCGTCCATGTCCAGCTTGCGGGCCTGCCCGATGACGTCCGTCAGAGCGGCCTCGGGCAGCGCACCCGGCTGGGCGAACACGGCGACCTGGTCACGCACGATCATCAGCGTCGGAATCGACTGGATGCCGAAGGCTGCGGCCAGCTCCGGCTGCGCCTCGGTGTCCACCTTGCCGAACACCAGGTCGGGGTTGTCCTCCGCCGCCTTCTCGTACACCGGCGCGAACTGGCGGCACGGACCGCACCAGGCCGCCCAGAAGTCGATCAACACGAACTCGTTGTCCGTGACCGTCCGGTCGAAGTTCTCCTTGGTGAGCTCCACGGTGCTGCTCATCGCGTGTTCCCTCTTCCTGGCGTCGGGTCGGGCCGTCGGCACAACACGGCCGGCCGGTCACGTATTCCGCGCCCCTACCCATGTGGCCACAGCGCACACCACCCACCAGACTGACGCCATGACGGAAACGCAATCGACGCAACCGGAATCAACCGCCTACGACGTCGTGGTGCTCGGCGCCGGACCCGTGGGCGAGAACGTCGCCGACCGCACCCGCGCCGCCGGGCTCACCACCGCGGTCGTGGAGAGCGAACTGGTCGGCGGCGAGTGCTCCTACTGGGCGTGCATGCCCAGCAAGGCCCTGCTGCGCCCGGTCATCGCCCGGGCCGACGCCCTGCGCGTCCCCGGCCTGAGCCGGTCCGTCCAGGGGCCCCTGGACGCCGACGCCGTACTCGCCCGCCGGAACTCCTTCACCTCCGACTGGAAGGACGACGGCCAGGTCCAGTGGCTGGAGGGCACCGGGGCCGACCTGTACCGGGGCCGGGGACGGCTCACCGGTCCGCGCACCGTCACCGTCACGGACGCCGACGGCGGCAGGCGGGTCCTCACCGCCCGGCACGCCGTCGCCGTCTGCACGGGCAGCCGCGCCCGGCTGCCCGACCTGCCCGGACTCGACGAGGTCCGGCCCTGGACCAGCCGCGAGGCCACCGGCGCGCAGTCCGTGCCCGGCCGGCTGGTCGTGGTCGGCGGCGGGGTCGTCGCCACCGAGATGGCCTGCGCCTGGCAGGCCCTCGGCTCGCGGGTCACCGTCCTCGTCCGCGGCGAGAGCTTGCTGAACCGCATGGAGCCGTTCGCCGGCGAGATGGTCGCCGAGGCGCTCACCGAGGCCGGCGCGCAGATCCGCACCGGCACCTCCGTGAAGTCGGTGACCAGGGAGAACGGCACGGTCCTGGTCGTCACCGACGACGGTGACCGGATCGAGGCCGACGAGATCCTCTTCGCCACCGGACGCGCCCCGCGCACCGACGACATCGGTCTGGAGACGATCGGCCTGGAGCCCGGCTCCTGGCTCACCGTGGACGACAGCCTCCGCGTCACCGGCCACGACTGGCTGTACGCCGTCGGCGACGTCAACCACCGGGCCCTCCTCACCCACCAGGGCAAGTACCAGGCCAGGATCGCGGGCGCCGCCATCGTCACCCGGGCCGCCGGGGAACCCGTACAGGCGGAGGACTGGGGTGCGCACGCCGCCACCGCCGACCACGCCGCCGTCCCCCAGGTCGTCTTCACCGACCCGGAGGCGGCCTCCGTCGGCCTCTCCCTGGCCGAGGCGGAACGGGCGGGCCACCGCGTCCGCGCCGTCGACGTCGACCTGTCCTCGGTCGCGGGCGCCGGCCTGTACGCCGACGGCTACAAGGGCCGCGCCCGCATGATCGTCGACCTCGAGGACGAGATCCTGCGCGGCCTCACCCTCGTCGGCCCCGGCGTCGGCGAACTCATCCACTCCGCGACCATCGCCGTCACCGCCCGCGTCCCGATCGCCCGCCTGTGGCACGCGGTCCCGTCCTACCCGACGATCAGCGAGGTCTGGCTCCGCCTCCTGGAGGCCTACCGGGACGCCTGACCACAACCGGCCCGTCTGGGGGTGCCCCCTCTGGGGGAGTTCGAGGACGAGGCCCGTTCAGGGCCGACGGGGGTCCGGGGGCGCAGCCCCCAGGGACGGGAAGGGAAGGGGCGGCGGGGGCGAACCACCCTTGGGCCGACGCCGACGCCGACGCCGACGCCGACCGGGACGCGGTCACGGCAGCTCGAAGCCCAGCTGCCGCGCCGCCCCGTCCGGCGTCGGCTGCGACCAGCGCTCCGCCACGGCCCGGCTGGACGACAGCGAGCGCGGCTCGGCCCGGTCGAGGTACAGCGTGCCGTCGAGGTGGTCCGTCTCGTGCTGCACGATCCGCGCGGGCCAGCCGGTGAACACCTCGTCCAGCGCCCGCCCGTGCTCGTCCTGCCCCCGCAGCCGCACCTCGGCGGGCCGCGCCACCACCGCCTGGTACCCCGGCACGCTCAGGCACCCCTCGAAGAACCCGACCCGCCGGGTGCCGACCGGCTCGTACGTCGGATTGACCAGCACCCGGAACGGCTGCGGCACCCGCCCGCGCGCGAGGCGCACCTCCTGAGGGACCGGCGCCGGATCCTCGATCACCGCGATCCGCAGCCCCACCCCGACCTGCGGCGCGGCCAGCCCGACACCCGGCGCCGCGCGCATGGTGACCCGCAGCGCCGCCACGAACCGGGCCAGCAGCTCGGGCCCCAACTGCCCGTCGTACGGCTCGGTACCACCGCGCAGCACCGGGTCACCGGCCTCGACCATGGGCAACGGCCCGTCCGCGGCGAGCAGTTGCTCGACCCGCTCGGCCAAGGGCGCGCGATCGTCCGGAGTTCCCATGCCGTCAGGATCGCACGCCTTCCGCGTGTGGCACAGGTCACACGCATCTCCCGGGAACCGGACGCCCCGCCACCCCGACTACTGCACCACCACCCCGCCCGCCGAGACGTCCCCGGGAGAACCCCACCGATGACCACCGCTCCCTCGACCAGCACGGAAGAGGCACCGAAACCCCCCGCCCCCGCATCCGGGAAGAGCGCCTGGGCCGGCCTACGCCCCCTCGTCCTGCGCCTGCACTTCTACGCGGGAGTCCTGGTCGCGCCGTTCCTCCTCGTCGCCGCCCTCACCGGCCTGCTGTACGCCGCCTCCTTCCAGGCCGAGAAGATCGTCTACGACCATGAGCTGACCGTCCCCGTCGGCGACCGGAAGCTGCCCGTGTCCGAGCAGGTGGCCGCCGCCCGCGAAGCCCACCCCGAGGGCACGATCTCCGCCGTACGCCCCTCACCCGAGGCGGACGCCACCACGAGGGTGATGCTGTCCGGCACACCGGGTGTGGACCCCGACCACACCCTGGCCGTGTTCGTCGACCCGTACACCGCGAAGGTGCGCGGCGAACTGGAACAGTACGGCTCCACGGGCGCGCTGCCCCTGCGCACCTGGATCGACGAGTTCCACCGCGATCTGCACCTGGGCGAACCGGGCCGCCTCTACAGCGAGTTCGCCGCCAGCTGGCTGTGGGTGATCGCGTGCGGCGGACTGGTGCTGTGGTTCTCCCGGCGCCGCGCCCTGCGCAGGATACGCGGCACCGGCGGGCGGCGCCGCACGCTGGCCCTGCACGGCGGCGTGGGCGTGTGGGCCGCGGCCGGCTTCGTCTTCCTCTCGGCGACCGGCCTGACCTGGTCCACCTACGCCGGCGCGAACATCGGCGAGCTGCGCACCTCCCTCGGCCAGGAGACCCCCTCGGTGTCGGCCGCGGCGGCCGGCGAACACGCGGGCCACGGCGCGGCCGGCGGCACGGCGGGCGACGCGGCGCACGGCGTCGGCCTGGACAGGATCCTCGCGGCGGCACGGGCCGAGGGCCTGGGCGACCCGGTGGAGATCGTGCCGCCCGCCGACGAGAAGTCCGCGTACGTCGTGCGGCAGATCCAGCGCAGCTGGCCCGAGAAGCAGGACTCGGTCGCCGTCGACCCCGCCTCCGGCGAGGTCACCGACGTCCTGCGGTTCGACGACTACCCGGTCCTCGCGAAACTCACCCGCTGGGGCATCGACCTGCACACCGGCAACCTGTTCGGCCTGGTGAACCAGATCGCCCTGATGGTCCTGGCCCTCACCCTGATCCTGCTGATCCTGTGGGGCTACCGCATGTGGTGGCAGCGGGGCCGCGGCTCCGCCTTCGGCCGGCCGGTCCCCCGCGGGGCCTGGCAGCAGGTGCCGCCGTACGTACTCGTCCCCCTGCTGGCGGCGATCGCCGTCCTGGGCTACTTCGTCCCGCTCCTCGGCATCCCCCTGGCGGCGTTCCTCGCCGTCGACATCGTGCTCGGGGAGGTGGCCCACCGCCGGGGCCGGCGGACGTACACGAGCGGCACGGCGGCGCGCTGACGCACGGTGCCCGGTTCCCCGTCACGGGGAACCGGGCACCGGCCCGCCCTCACTCCTCGTCGAAGGAGCCGCCCAGCGCGGCGGCGATCCGCAGGTGCGGCCGGGCCTCGTCGTCCCGCCCCTGCCGCTGGAGGGTGCGCCCGAGCATCAGCCGGGCGTAGTGCTCCACCGGGTCACGCTCCACGACGACCCTCAGCTCCGCCTCCGCGCGCCGCAGTTGCGCCGAGTGGTAGTAGGCGCGCGCCAGCAGCAGCCGCGGCCCGGTCTGCTCCGGCACCTCCTCGACCAGCCCGCCGAGAACGCGCGCGGCGGCGGCGTAGTCCTTGGCGTCGAAGAACATCCCGGCGCGCTCCCAGCGCTCGGCCGGCGTCCCGTGGTCGTAGTACATGGTGTCCATTCCTGACCTCCTTCGACGCCGACAACGGACCCGGACGGTTCCGTATTCCGCTCCGCACCGCCGGGCGGCTCGTCGCCGGAGGACGGGGAACGCCGGCGGACCCGGCCCGCGCGTCCGGTTCAGGTCACCAGGCCCTGGCGGTAGGCGTAGACCACCGCCTGGACGCGGTCGCGCAGGCCGAGTTTGGCGAGGATGCGGGAGACGAAGGTCTTCACGGTCTCCTGGCTGATCAGCAGGGCCGCGGCGATCTCGCTGTTGGACAGGCCGTCCGCGATGAGGCGGAGGACCTCCAGTTCGCGGGGGGTCAGGGGGAGGTCCCGCGGCGCCCCGCCCTCGGCGGGGCGGATCCGGGCGGCGTACCGGCCCACGAGCTGGCGGGTCACCTCCGGGTCCAGCAGCGCCGCGCCCATGGCCACGGTCCGGATCCCGTGGAGCAGTCGGTCCGGGGGCGCGTCCTTGAGCAGGAACCCGCTCGCCCCCGCGCGCAGCGCCTCGTAGACGTACTCGTCCAGGTTGAACGTCGTCACCACGAGCACCTTCACCGGATGCGGCACCCCCGCGCCGGCCAGCAGACGGGTGGCCTCGATGCCGTCGAGCACCGGCATGCGCACGTCCATCACCACGACGTCCGGACGGAGCCGGCCGGCGAGGTCGACGGCGGACCGCCCGTCGCCGCACTCGCCCGCCACCTCCAGGTCGGGCTGGGCGTCGATGATGGTCACCAGGCCGGTGCGGATCAGCATCTGGTCGTCGCAGACCAGGACCCGGATCGGTGCGGTCATGCCGTGTTCCCCGTTGTTGTCGTGTCTCCCGTCGGTGCCGTGTCCTCCGTCGCCGCCGTGTCCCTCGTCGGCACCGTGGTCCCCGTCGGTATGCGGGCCCGTACGACGAAGCCGCCGCCCGGCTCCGGGCCGGCGCTGAAGTCGCCGCCCAGGACGTCGACCCGCTCCCGGAGGCCCGCCAGGCCCCGGCCGCTCCCGCCGGGGGAGGAGACCGCCGGTGCGCCGGAACCGTCCGTGCCGACCTCCACGGTGATCTGCCGTTCGCCGTGCCGCACCTCGACCCGGGTGGCGCCGCCGTGGGCGTACTTGAGGGCGTTCGTCAGGGCCTCCTGCACGACCCGGTAGGCGACGAGGTCGGCGCTGCCGGTCGACGGCGCCGGCGTGCCCTCCTCGGTGAACTCCACCGGCTGCCCGGCCCGGCGGGTCTGCTCCACGAGCGTGAGGAGCCGGCCGACGGGCGGTGTCCTGGTCCCGGGGCCGTGGTCGGGGTTGAGCAGGTCGAGCAGGTGCCGCAGGTCGGTGATGGCCCGGCGGCCGGTGTCGGTGACGGCGGTCAGCGTCCGGTCCAGCCGGTCGGGCGCGGCGGTCAGATAACGGGCCGCCTCGGCCTGTACGACCATCGCCGTCACATGATGGGTCACGACGTCGTGCAACTCGCGGGCAATCCGGGCGCGTTCGGCGGTCCGGGAGTCCTCGGCGACACGGTGGCGGCGCTCGGCCTCCGCGACCCGGGTGGAGCGCAGCCACGCCCCGATGCCCCAGGCGAGGGCCACCGCCAGGTAGAACGTCACGAACTCGCTCACCGGCTCGCCCGGACCCAGCCGGTGGAACGCGACCGTCAGCGCCACGTAGGCGACGGTGCACAGGGCCGCGGTGGTGCGCCGGTACCGCTCCAGGTACGCCCCGGTGCTCAGCAGCGCGATGGGCAGCGCGATGCCCGCGGGGGAGTGGTAGCCGCGGAGCTGGTCGAGGGCGAACCCGGCCGCCACCAGGGCGAGACAGACGGCCGGCCACCGTCGGCGCAGGGCGAGCGGAAGGGTCTGGAGGCCCACCGCCACGAAGGCGAGCGTGTCGAAGGGACGCTCCGGCACGCCGCCGACGAGCGTTCCGTGGTTCTGGAAGTCCGGCAGGACCGACAGGGAGAGGACGAGCAGCCCGAGCAGAAGGTCCCTGACGGTGACGTCCAGCCGGTGCCACCCTTCCCGGAGCCGGTGAGGAGCGGTCACCGGGGCAGTCTAGCGGTGCCGTCGACCCGCTCCGCGCGCCGGCGGCGGGGCACCAGATTGCCGCGCCGGTGGGCCAGCCACAGGAACCCGACCGTCAGCAGCACGCCGAACAGCACCGAGTACACGCTTCCCTCCGGTCCGAAGTCGCCGCCGGTGATCCACTCGTTGCCCGACGTCGTGGAGTCCAGCAGTCCCTGCTCGGTGTCGTTGCCCGAGACCACGGTGCTGAAGATGCCGCCCGCGGCGAAGTTCCAGCCGAAGTGCACGCCGATCGGCACCCACAGGTTGCGGGTGGCGACGTACGCGGCGGCGAGCATGCAGCCGGCCTCGATCGCGATGGCGAAGGCGCCCCACACCGTGGCGTCCGGGTTGGGCAGGTGCGCGAGACCGAACAGCAGCGCGGTCAGCACCATCGCGATCCAGGTGCCGAGGTACTCCTCGACGATCCGGAACAGCACCCCGCGGAACAGCAGTTCCTCGGTGACGGCGGCGGCGGCCATGAAACCGAACAGCCCGACCGCGCCGCTCGGCGAACCCAGGCCGTGCACCTCGTAGCTGCCGAAGGTGAAGAGGTTCGTGATGACCATCCCGAACATCACGAGGCCGATCAGCGTCCCCCGGCCGATCGCCGGCGTGGCACCGGTCGGGTCCAGCTCCGTGACCGGCCGGCGCTCGGTCCGCGCCACCACCCACCGGTAGACCAGCACCGCGAGCACGGTGGTCAGCATCCCGAGGGCGAGTGTGAGCCATGGGTTGTCCCGCACCGCGTTCACGCCCTGTACGCCTATGGCGGAGATCGCCACCACGGCCAGGATCTGCCAGACCACTCTCATCGATGACTCCTTCGTCGGACCCGCGGCCCAGTGCCGTGTGTCGCAACGGACGCTACGGATCCGGCGGCCGGGAATCGTCACCGCACAGTGGACACTTGGCCGTAGCTCGCTCGGGGGACAGCACGCGCTCCGGGGACCGTGTGACAGGCGCGGCGAACGGCCGGCCACCTCCGCATGCCGGTCCGACGACGACCACGTCTACGCGTACGGCCTGGACCACGACCGGCGGGACTCCTTCGGCAACACCGTCCCCGACCGGCCGGGTCCTTCCCGTTTCCCGCAACTCCGGCCACTCCCAAGGGTGTTCTGGATCACATACCGGGGAATGAGTTGCAGGCGTGGGAGAAGCCGTATCCGCGGGTGACCGGTGGGGGCCCGGATGCGACGATGAGGGGCCATGACTGCTGGGTGGGGTGCTCGCACGGGACGGGCCGCGGTGTTCGCGGCCGTCTGTGTCGTGCTCGCCGCCCTGGGGCACGTCATGATGTCCGGCGACCACGTTCCCCTCCGGACGCTGGCGGCCGGCTGGGCCGTGACCGGTGCCCTGGGCTGGGGACTCGCGGGGCGTGAGCGCGGACTGCCGCTGATCACCGCCGTCGCCGTCGCCGCCCAGACGGCTCTGCACTCGGCCTTCTCCCTGGTGGAGCCCGCCCACGTCGACTCCATGGACGGGAGCGCGATGCCGCACGGCATGCACTCCACGCCCATGCCCATGCCCATGCCCATGGGGACGGGTGCGGGCATGGAGGGACACAGGGCGCCCTCCGGCGACTCCTCGGCCGGGATGCTCGCCGCCCACCTGCTGGCCGCGTTGCTGTGCGGCCTGTGGCTCGGGTACGGCGAGCGGGCGGTGTTCCGGGTGCTGCGGACCGTCGGCGGATGGCTGGCCGCCCCGATGCGGCCGCTGTTCCTCGCGCCGGTGCCGCCGCGCCGTCCGTCCCCCCGCGTCCGCCGGCGCCGCCGCTCGGACCGCGTGCCGCGTCTCCTCCTCCTCGTCCACGCGATCACCTCCCGCGGTCCGCCCGCCGGGGCCGCTGCCGTCTGACGGCAGCCGGTGCCACCCCGGGCCGCCCCTGCGCGCCCCGGGCTTCGGCCGTGTGCCGGTACAGCCCCGTTCCGCGTACCGCCCGCGGCCGTATCCCCGCCGACCGGGCCGCGCACGCCCGCGGTTCCCGGTTCCCCCGCGAAGGACCTCAGGTGATCACTTCCACCCTGCCCACCCCTGCCGGAAGACCCATCGACGACGCGGCGACCGCCTGGGCGCTGGCCGCGCGCGGCGGTGACTCCGACGCCGTCGACCGCTTCGTCCGCGCCCTGCACCGTGACGTCATCCGCTACGTCGCCCATCTGTGCGCCGACCCGCAGGCGGTGGACGATTTGGCCCAGGACACGTTCCTGCGGGCGCTCGGCAGCCTGCACCGGTTCGAGGGGCGCTCCTCGGCCCGCACCTGGCTGCTGGCCATCGCCCGCCGCGCGGTGGCCGACAGCCACCGGTACACGGCCGTACGGCCCCGGACGGCGGACGTCCCCGACTGGCAGCTGACCGTGGAACGGGCACAGCCGCGCGGACTGCCCGGATTCGACGAAGGGATCGTGCTGCTCGACCTGCTGGACCGGCTGCCGGACGAGCGGCGCGAGGCGTTCGTCCTCACGCAGCTGCTCGGGCTGCCGTACGCGGAGGCGGCGGCCCTCGGCGACTGCCCGGTCGGCACGGTCCGCTCCCGCGTCGCCCGCGCGCGGACGGCCCTCGCCGCCCTCGTCGCCGAGGCGGAGGAGGCGGAGGAGGCGAGCACGGCGGTACGGAAACCAGTTCTGGACTGAAAATCCAGCAGCTGGACGTATAGTCTGAGAAAGGTGGGTGGAACAGGCAGGAGGTGGGCTCATGGCGGCCGCACAGGGCCGGGACGCCGAGCGGGACGCGATCCTCGCCGCGCTGGCGCCGCTCGTCGACGGGATCGCCGCGACGTTCGGGCCGGTCTGCGAGGTGGTGCTGCACGACTACCGGCGCCCGGAGGGGTCGGTGGTCGCCGTGGCCGGCTCCGTGACCGGGCGGACGGTGGGCGGGGCGATGAGCGAGATCGGCATGCGGATGCTGGCCCGGGGCGATCGGGCCGCCGACGAGCTCAACTACGTCACCCGGACCGGGAACGGCGTCCTCGTGAAGTCCTCCACGATGGTGCTGCGGGACTCCGCGGGAGCGGTGTTCGGCGCCCTGTGCGTCAACGTCGACGTCACCGCCGTCGGCCGGGCGCACACCCTGCTCGGCGCCCTCGCCGGTCTCGGCACCGGTTCCGCCGAACCGCCGACGACCGCCTTCGGCAACGACATCGACTCCGTGGTGGAGGCGATCGTCGACGCCCACCAGCTGCGGCAGCACCGGGACTGGGCCCAGCTCGACCGCGAGGAACGGCTGCGCCTGTTCCGGGACCTGGACGCCCGCGGAGTCTTCGCCGTGCGGCGGGCGGTCGAGCAGGTCGCCGCACGGCTCGGCATCTCCCGTGCCTCCGCCTACAGCTACCTCTCCCAGTCCAGGACGACGACCGACCCGACCCCCGCCGGAGGCGGCACATGACGACCACCACCCCGCCGGTCACCCTCGACGACGTCCGTGCCGCCGCCGGGCGGCTCAAGGGCGTCGCGCACCGCACGCCCGTCCTGCGCTCCCGCACCCTGGACGCGCTCGCCGGCGCCGAGGTGCACCTCAAGTGCGAGAACTTCCAGCGGGTGGGCGCCTTCAAGTTCCGCGGCGCCTACAACGCGGTCTCCCGGCTCACCCCCGGTGAGCTGTCCCGGGGCGTCGCCGCCTACTCCTCCGGGAACCACGCCCAGGCCGTCGCCCTGGCCGCCCGGGAACTGGGCACCACCGCCGTCATCGTCATGCCCGAGGACGCGCCGCCGTCGAAGCGCGCGGCCACCGAGGGATACGGCGCCGAGATCGTCACCTACGACCGCTACACCGGTGACCGGGTCGCCCTCGCCGAGGCCCTCGCCGCCGAACGCGGCCTGACCCTCGTCCCGCCCTACGAGCACCCGCACGTCATCGCGGGACAGGGCACGGCAGCCCTCGAGCTCGTGGAAGAAACAGGGGAGCTGGACGCACTGCTCGCACCGGTCGGCGGCGGGGGGCTGATCGCCGGAAGCGCCACCGCCGTCAAGGGCCTGTACCCCGCCACACGGGTGATCGGCGTCGAGCCGGAGGCCGGCGACGACACCAAGCGGTCCCTGGAGGCGGGCCGGCGCGTGAGCGTCCCGGTCCCGCGCACCATCGCCGACGGCCAGGCCCTGCACACCCCGGGCGAGCTGGCGTTCTCCCTCAACCGGCGGCTCCTGGACGGGATCGTGCTGGTCGGCGACGACGAGATCAGGGACGCGATGCGGTTCGCCTTCGAGCGGCTGAAGATCGTCCTCGAGCCGAGCGGCGCCACCCCGCTCGCCGCACTGCTCACCGGCCGCGCGGGCCCCCTCCCGCCCCGCGTCGGCCTGATCCTGTCCGGCGGCAACATCGACGCCGGCCGCTTCGCCCGGCTCTGCGGCCCGGGCGACTGACGGACCGGCTTCACCCGAATGGCGTCCCCGAGTGGACGGACGGACGATGGAGTGGTGGGGCCCGGCCCCCGCCGGCGCCGTTCGAGGCGGACGGAGACCGGACCCGGCCGTGCAGGCGACGGTCGGAAGGGAACAGGGTCATGCTCGAGATCAAGACGCTGGACAAGCCGGACGAGAGGCGCGACTTCCCCAGGGGGCACCTGGAAGCCGTCCACATGACAGGGCTGGACTTCGCCGTGGCCACATTCGAGCCCGGGTGGCGCTGGTCCGAGTCCGTCGGTCCCATCGCGGGGACGGAGAGCTGCCGGATCCACCACAACGGCTACGTCGTCCAGGGCCGTATGCACATCCGCATGGACGACGGCGCCGAGCAGGAGGTCGGCCCCGGAGACGTCTTCGTCTGCGCACCGGGCCACGACGCGTGGGTCGTCGGCGACGACCAGGTCGTGGTGCACGACTTCGCGGGCGGCATGGCCCAGGACTACGCCAAGGCCGACTAGCCGCTCACCGGAGCCGTCCCCCGACGCGCACGGCCGTCCTCGCCCGGGGAGCACCTCGCGGGACGGCCGTCGGCGGTCACGGCGGCAGGAGGGGCTCGGCCCGGCGGATCGGGCATCGGTTCCCCGGAGCCGTGCGGTGGCGCCGGCCGGGCCCCGTCACACCGGGAGCAGCCCTCCGATCAGCGCGCTCAGCTGCCGTGCGTCGCGGCACTCGTGCATCTCCACCAGCTCCGCGTACTCGGGTGCGGCGGAGTCGCCCGTGCCCCAGCGGGAGCGCTGCTCCGGGTTCAGCCAGTGGACGCGCCGGGCGCGCCGGACCAGCTCGCGCACGGCCGCCAAGTTCGGGTCGGCCGTGTGGGTGCGGGCGTCGCCGAGGACGAACACCGTCGTGCGCGGGCCCACGGCATCGGCGTACCGTTCGGCGAACTCGCCCAGCGCCGTGCCGTAGTCGCTGCTGCCGTGCCGGCCGGTGACGGCCGCCTCGCCCCGGATCCGCGCACCCAGGCCCTCCGGGTCGGCGGCGCCGTGCACGAGCAGCCCGGTCACCTCGTCGACCCGGTTGACGAAGGCGAACACCCGCACCTTGGAGAACTGGTCGTGCAGCGCCTGCACCAGCAGCATCGTGAAGTCGGAGAACCCGGACACCGAGCCCGACACATCGCACAGCAGCACCAGTTCGGGCCGGGCGGGCCTGCGCCGGCGCAGCACGGGCCGCATCGGCACCCCGCCGGTCGACAGCGAGCCGCGCAGCGTCCGGCGCAGATCGACGCTGCCGCGCGCGGCCCGTCGGCGGCGGGCGGCCAGCCGGGTCGCCAGCTTCCGGGCCAGCGGCCGCACCGTCCGGCGCAGTTCGGCCAGCCGGTCCTTCCCGGCGAACAGGAAGTCGACGCGGTCGGCGGTCGGGGCCACCGCACGCCGGGCGATCTCGTCCCGGCCCCGCCGCTCCGCCACCCGGCGCCGCGCCTCCACGGCCACCATCCGCCGGAACTCCTCGACGCGCCGCCGGATCTCGTCCTCGAGCAGCCGGTCGCCGAAGCCCGCCGAACCGTCCCGCCCGCGCACCTCGTCCCGCACCCGCGCCAGCAGGGTCTGCGGACGCAGCCGCTCCAGCGTCTGGTACGACGACCAGCCGTCCGACCCCGGTGAACTCCCGTACCCGCCGAAGCCGTCGACCGCCTCCACCGCCAACCGGCCCAGCAGGGCGGTGTCGTTGTCGGCGAGCGCGGCCGCCAGCCGTTCGCGCAGCTCGTCCCGGTCCCCGGGCCCGCCCTCCGGCGCGCCGACCCCGCGCGGGAAATACAGGTCGAAGACGGCGTCGAACACCGGGCGTTGACCGGTACCGTGCAGCAGGGTCGCCGCCAGGCCCTCCCGGAGCAGTTCCCGGTCGGCGAGTCCGAGCGCCTCCGTCGCGCGGGCCGCGTCCACGGTCTCTCCCGTGCCGACGCGCACCCCGTGCGCGCGCAGCGCGTCGACGAGGCCGGTCAGCCGGGCCGCGAGGGCCGAGTCCGCGACGGCGTTCACACGGCGTCCAGGTCGAGCTTGGCCGCCGCCTTCTGGATGTCGTCCTGGTGCTTGAGGACCACGCCGAGGCTGTCGCGCACGACCGTCTCGTCCAGGGTGCCGGCGCCCAGCGCCAGCAGGGTGCGGGCCCAGTCGACGGTCTCGGCCACCGACGGCGCCTTCCGCAGGTCCATGGCGCGCAGCGCCCCCACGACCCGTACGACGGACTCGGCCAGCGCCGCGTCGATGCCCGGCACCTTCAGCCGTACGATCCGCCGCTCCAGTTCCGCGTCGGGGAAGCCGATGTGCAGGAAAAGACAGCGGCGGCGCAGCGCCTCCGACAGCTCCCGGGTCGCGTTCGAGGTGAGGACCACGAAGGGGCGGCGGGTGGCGGTGACGGTGCCCAGCTCCGGAACGGTCACCTGGAAGTCGCCGAGGACCTCGAGGAGCAGGCCCTCGACCTCCACGTCCGCCTTGTCGGTCTCGTCGATCAGCAGCACCTTGGGGTCGTCGCCGCGGATGGCCGTCAGCAGCGGACGGGGCAGCAGGAACTCCTCGCTGAAGATGTCCGTGCGGGTCTCGTCCCAGCTCTCGTCGCGGCCGGCGCTGATCCGCAGCAGCTGCTTGGCGTGGTTCCACTCGTACAGCGCCCGCGACTCGTCGACGCCCTCGTAGCACTGCAGGCGCACCAGCCGGGCCCCGGCGACCTGGGCGACGGCCTTGGCGAGTTCGGTCTTGCCGACCCCGGCGGGGCCCTCCACCAGCAGCGGCTTGCCGAGCCGGTCGGCGAGGAAGACGGTCGTGGCGACCGCGGGCGACGCCAGATAGCCGGTCTCGGCGAGGCGCGCGGAGACGTCGTCGACGGAACGGAACAACGGAAACCTCCGGCTGGGCGAGGGAACGACGCGGTCCGGACATCCCAGGGATGCCCGGACCTATCCAAGCGCTTGCTCACCGCTCTGTCACGCGGTCAGGGCGACCGCCCGCACCGCCGGTGTGCGCAGCACGCGTCGCGCCGTGCCCAGGCTCGTCCCGAGGGTCACCGCGGCCGTCACCGCCACCATGGCGAGCCACGTGCCGAGGAACTGGTCCGGCAGCACCCCGTCGGTGCGCACGACCGTGAACGGGACGACCCCGGCCAGCGCGGCCATCGTGCCGAAGAACACCCCGGCGACCGTGAGGATCGCGCCCTCGGCACCCACCACGCCGAGCACCTGGCCCGGAGTGGCCCCCGCCAGACGCTGCTGCCCGAACTCACGGGAGCGGTAGGTCGTGGCGGCGTACAGCGAGTTGACCAGCATGACGCAGACGAAGACGGCGATGATGCCGACGACGGTGAGGTTGAGCGTCTCCAGGTTCTTCGCGTCGACCGACTTCACCAGGCCCGAGGCCGCGACGGCGTCGCTCTCCACCGCCTGCATGGTGAGCGTCGCCGTGGACACCGCCGTGAACAGGATCAGCGACACCAGGATCCCGGCGAGCTCCCCGGCCCGCCGCCGCAGGTTCCGCACGGCCAGCCACCCGCTCGCCCCGCTCGGTGTCAGCCGGTTGAGCAGACCCCGCAGCAGCCGCGGCGCCAGCAGCGCCAACCCCACCGAGAGCATGATCGCCCCGTAGGCGGGCGGCGCCATCAGCACCTCGTCCGTCGCGGAGAGGAAGAAGGTGGAGCCGGCCCCCGCGGCACCGGCGGCCAGCGCGCCGTACGCCAGGACGCGCCGTGCCCCGGCCCGCTCCCCGCCACGCCGCGTCACCCGCCGCACGGCGAGGAACGCGGCGCCCGCCGCCGCGAGCAGGGTGATGTCCACGCCGGACAGCAGCGCGATCGGGCCGAAGGAGTACTCGACCGACCGCGCGACCTGACCGCCGTCCTGGAACATGTCCAGCAGCGCCCGCCCGCCGAGCATCGCCGGGCCGATCGCCAGCGCCGCGCCCACCAGGGCCACGGCCACCGCCTCACCCACGACCATCCGCTTGATCTGCGCCGGGGTCGCCCCCGAGCAGCGCAGCAGTTCCAGCTCGGCCGCCCGCTGCCGCACGTTCACCGTCAGCGTCGAGGCGACGGCGAAGAACACCAGCAGCGTGCCGTACCCGCCGACGACGCCGGCCGCCGTGCCCAGGGTGTCGGAGCTCACCGGGTCCACGCCCGGCTGCCCGGCCGTGTCGTGCATCGAGTTGAACATCATGATGACCGCCGCGCCCAGGAAGGCGGACAGCAGCGTCGCGAGGAACCGTCCGGGCCGCTGCCGGACCGACCGCATGGCCAGTACGAACACGGCTCACACCCCCGCCGTCACGTCGTCGCCCAGGTGTGCCAGCCGCTCGGCCACCGCGTCCGCCGTCGGCGCGTCCAGCCGGCCGGCGAGACGGCCGTCGGCGAGGAACAGCACGCTGTCGGCGTAGGAGGCGGCGACCGGGTCGTGCGTCACCATCACCACGGTCCGCCCGTGCACCCGCACCGCCTGCTGGAGCAGCGCCAGCACCTCCCGCGCGCTGCGCGTGTCCAGGGCGCCGGTCGGCTCGTCCGCGAAGATCACCCGGGGTTCGGTGACCAGCGCCCGGGCGATCGCCACCCGCTGCCGCTGACCGCCGGACAGCTGGTCGGGCCGGTGCCCGAGCCGGTCGCCCAGACCGACGGCGGTGAGGATCTCCCGGGCCCGCCTCCGGTCCACGCGCCTTCCGGCCAGCTTCAGCGGCAGCACGGTGTTCTGCGCGACGGTCAGCGTCTCCAGCAGGTTGTACTGCTGGAACACGAACCCGATCCGCCCGCGCCGGAACCTCGTCAGCTCCGCCTCGCCGCCGCCCGTCAGCTCGGTCCCGTCGACGCGCACGATCCCGCTGTCCGGCCGGTCGAGCCCCGCCGCGCACTGCAGCAGTGTCGACTTGCCCGAGCCCGACGGCCCCATCACCGCGGTGAACGTGCCCCGCGCCAGGCCGAGCGTCACCCCGTCGAGGGCGGTCACGGCGCTGTCCGCGGTGCCGTAGGACTTGCTGACCTTCACCAGCCGCAGCGCCTCGGGGGCGGGGCCCGTGTCGTGGTCGCGTCGTGACCCGTTGCGAAACATCGGCATCTCCTCCGTCCGGCACGTCCTGTGCCCTGCCGAAGACGCTACGGAGGAGACGGCCGCACCACACGGGGCGCAGAACCCGTATCGGGGGGTGTAGTCAGGGACACCCCCCGGAGGGGTTCACCCGACCAGCACGACCTCCAGCGTGCGCGGTCCGTGCACGCCCTCCACCCGGTCGAGTTCGATGTCGCTGGTCGCCGACGGGCCGGAGATCCAGGTGAGCGGACGGGCCGGGTCGAGGCGTTCGAGGGCCTGGGGGACGGAGGAGACGACCTGGTCCGGGACCCGGACCACACAGATGTGGTGGTCGGGGACCAGGGTGATCCGGCGCCGGCCCTGGTCGGGGGAGCCGTCCAGCACGATCGTGCCCGTCTCGGCGACGGCCACCGCGCAGGCGGTGACCACACTGTCGACCCGGTCCAGCTCGTGCGGCGTGCTCTCCGCCCGGTCCATGACCCGGGTCACCTCCGCCCCGGCGAGCCAGTCCTCGTCGAGGCCGGGGGGAACGAGCACCGACGACGCGCCGCGCGCCGCGAGCAGCCCGGCGACCGTCCCGGCCAGCCCGGCCGGGTCCGTACGGTGCACGACCGCCCGGTAGTCGGCCAGGTTCTCCGCGAGGAGGTCCACCGTCTCCTCGACGGTGCGCTCACCGTGCTCGCGCAGGTAGTCACGGGCGACCGCCCGCTCGTACGGGGTGTCGTCCTTCGGCACGTCGGCGAGGGCGCGCCGCACCCGGCCCAGGATCCGTTCCCTGCTGCTCACTTCGCCGCTCCCTTCCCACTCCGCGTACGCTGCCACCAGTCCCGGAACGGTTCCGCCGGCACCGGCGGCAGGTCCCGGGTCCCGCTCCACGCCCGGCCGGGGCCCGGCAGGGTGCGCGGATGGAGGCGGCGGGTGCGCGAGGCGAGGCGCTGGCCGGTGCGCAGGGCCCCGGGATACGTGAACGCCCAGCGGGCGGCGCGCATCGCGGCGCGTTCGGCGGCGTGCCCCTTGGCCGGCTTGAGCACCACCTTGTTGCCGCCCCGGGTCACCTCCCCGCCCTGCACCACCCGCTCCCGCAGATGCACCAGCACCTCGGGGATGTCGATGGCGACCGGGCACACCTCGTAGCAGGCCCCGCACAGCGACGAGGCGTACGGCAGGGAGGCGTCGATCTCGCTGCCGGTTCCCCGGAGCTGAGGGCTGAGGATGGCGCCGATCGGGCCCGGGTAGACCGAGCCGTACGCGTGGCCGCCGGCCCGCTCGTACACCGGGCACACGTTGAGGCAGGCGGAGCAGCGGATGCAGCGCAGTGCCTGCCGGCCCACCTCGTCGGCGAGGGTGTCGGTGCGGCCGTTGTCCAGCAGGACCAGGTGGAAGTTCCGCGGGCCGTCCTCGTCGGTGGTGCCGGTCCACGTCGAGGTGTACGGGTTCATCCGCTCGGCGGTCGAGGAACGGGGGAGGGTCTGCAGGAACACCTCCAGGTCCTGCCAGGTCGGCACGATCTTCTCGATGCCGACGACCGAGATCAGCGTCTCGGGCAGGGTCAGGCACATGCGTCCGTTGCCCTCGGACTCCACCACCACCAGCGTGCCGGTCTCGGCGACCATGAAGTTGGCGCCGGAGACGCCGACCTTGGCGCGCAGGAACTTCTCCCGCAGGTGCAGCCGGGCCGCCTCGGCGAGTTCGGCGGGTGTGTCCGCCAGCCCTTCCGGGGCGGGGCGGCCCCACTCGCTCATCTCCCGGGCGAAGATCTCCCGGATCTCCCCGCGGTTGCGGTGGATCGCCGGCACCAGGATGTGCGAGGGCCGGTCCTTGCCCAACTGCACGATCAGCTCGGCCAGATCGGTCTCGTAGGCGGCGATGCCCGCCGCCTCCAGGGCCTCGTTGAGGCCGATCTCCTGCGTGGCCATCGACTTGACCTTGACGACCTCCGACTCACCGGTCTCCTTGACCAGCCGTGTCACGATCCGGTTGGCCTCGTCGGCGTCGACGGCCCAGTGCACGGTGCCGCCCGCCGCCGTCACCGACTCCTCCAACCGCTCGAGGTAGCGGTCCAGGTGACGGAGCGTGTGGTCCTTGATCCGCTTGCCGGCCTCCCGCAGCTCCGCCCAGTCGGAGACCTCCGCCACGGCGTTCGCCCGCTTGGCCCGGATGGTGTGCGTGGCGTGCCGCAGATTGCCGCGCAGCGTCGCGTTGCCGACCGCCTCGTGGGCGGCCTTGGGAAACGCCGGCATCCCGACGAAAGTCCCGCTCATACGGCCGGTTCCTCCTCCGTGCTCGCCAGGATCTCCGCGATGTGCACCGGCCGCATGCCGGTCCGCAGCCTGGTCATCGTTCCGCCGATGTGCATCAGGCACGAGTTGTCCGCCGCGCACAGCACCTCGGCGCCCGTCGACTCGGCGTTGCGCACCTTGTCGGCGCCCATCGCCGCCGAGACGTCGGAGTTCTTCAGGGCGAAGGTGCCGCCGAAGCCGCAGCACTCCTCGGCGCCCGGCAGCTCGACCAGTTCCAGCCCCTTCACCGCCCGCAGCAGCCGCCGGGGGCGCTCGCCCAGGCCCAGCACGCGCAGCCCGTGGCAGGTCGGGTGGTAGGTCACCTTGTGCGGGTAGTACGCCCCGACGTCCGTCACCCCCAGCACGTCCACCAGGAACTCCGTCAGCTCGTACGTCTTCGGCGCCAACGGTGCCAGCGTCGCCGCGAGGGTGTCCCCGCGGCCCTCCGCCCGGGCCCGCTCACCCATCCGCGGATACAGATCCCGCACCATCGCCCCGCACGACCCGGACGGCGTCACGATCGCCTCGTACTCCCCGAAGACATCGGAGAAGTGCCGGGCGAGCGGCTCGGCCTCGTGCCGGTAGCCCGTGTTGTAGTGCGCCTGGCCGCAACACGTCTGCGCCATCGGGAAGTCGACGTCGACGCCCAGCCTGGTCAGGAGTTTCACCACGGCGCGCCCGGTGTCCGGATACAGCGTGTCGTTGACACAGGTCAGGAACAGTGCGACACGCATCGCGGCTCCTAGTGAGATCGATCATCGGGTGGATGCAGGGTAGTGGGGAGCGGGGACCCGGGGGAGACCGCGTCAGCCCCGGGCGAGCCGGGCCTGCGCCGCCTGCCACCGCTGCGTACCGCCGCGCGGTTCGTACCGCGTCAGCGGTTGCGTACGGGTGAGCAGCCGCCGCATCCCGGCCAGGTCGCCGACCAGCCCGTGGGCACGGGCCTGCACCAGCACGTTGCCCAGGGCCGCCGCCTCCGTCGGCCCGGACACCACCGGCAGCCCGCAGGCGTCGGCGGTCAGCTGGCACAGCAGGGCGTTGCGGGTGCCGCCGCCCACGATGTGCACCACGTCGGCCGACTGCCCGGCGAGCCGCTGCGCGTCGGTGACGGCCTTGCGGTGGGCCAAGGCGAGCGAGTCGAGGATGCACCGGGTGATCTCGGCGGGGGTGGCGGGCACGGGCTGTCCCGAGTCCCGGCAGGCCGCGGCGATCCGCTCCGGCATCCGCCCGGGCGCGAGGAACGCCGCGTCCCCGGCGTCCACCACCGACCGCAGCGCCGGCACCTTGGCCGCGTCGAGCAGCAGCGTGCCCAGATCCGGCTCGCCCCAGGCCCGCACGCACTCCTGGAGCAGCCACAGGCCCATGATGTTGCGCAGATAGCGGACCGTGCCGTCCAGCCCCAGCTCGTTGGTGAAGTTGGCGGCCCGGCTCTCCTCGGTGAGCACCGGCGCGTCCAGCTCGAGACCGGCCAGCGACCAGGTGCCGGTGCAGATGTACGCGAACCGCTCGCCGTCCGCCGGTACGGCGGCCACCGCGGACGCGGTGTCGTGCGAGCCGACCGCCGTCACCGGGACCGGCCCGGCCAGCCCGGTCTCCTCCAGCACCTCGGGCCGCAGCACCCCGGCCGCGTCCCCGGGCCGGCGCAGCGGCGCGAACAGCGAGAGGTCGATGCCGAGGCGCTCCGCGACCCCGTGCGCCCAGTCGCGGGTGCGCGGGTCGATCAGCTGGGTGGTCGAGGCGTTGGTCAGCTCCGTGCCCTGCTCGCCGGTCAGCCAGTACGCCAGCAGATCCGGGATCAGCAACAGCCGCCGGGCCCGCGCCAGTTGGGCCGAATCGCGGGCCGCCGTCAACTGGTACAGCGTGTTGAACGGCGCGTACTGCAGACCGGTCGCCGCGTACAGCTCGTCGGCGGGCACGGTCGCCCACACCTTCTCCGCGATCCCGTCGGTACGGCTGTCGCGGTAGTGCACCGGGTTGCCGAGCAGCGCCCCGTCCGCGTCCAGCAGCCCGTAGTCCACGGCCCAGCTGTCGATGCCGACGGAGTCCACCCGCCCGGCCGCCCTCAGCCCGTCCAGCACCCCGGCGTACAGCCCCAGCACGTCCCAGCGCAGCCCCTCGGGCACGCGCACCGGCCGGTTGGGGAAGCGGTTGACCTCGGTCAGCCCCAGGCTGTCGGGGCCGACGCGGCCGACCATGACGCGTCCGCTGGACGCGCCGAGGTCGACCGCGGCGTAGGACTTCACGGCGCTCATCGCAGGAACGCGGCGGCGACGCCGGCGTCGACCGGGACGTGCAGTCCGGTGGTGTGGGTGAGGTCGCCGCCGGTCAGCGCGAACACGGCGTTCGCCACGTGCTCGGGCAGCACCTCGCGCTTCAGCAGCGTCCGCTGGGCGTAGAACTCGCCCAGCTTCTCCTCCGGCACCCCGTACACGGCGGCGCGCTTGGCGCCCCAGCCGCCCGCGAAGATCCCGGAGCCGCGCACCACGCCGTCCGGGTTGACGCCGTTGACGCGGATGCCGTGCTCACCCAGCTCGGCGGCGAGCAGGCGCACCTGGTGCGCCTGGTCGGCCTTGGTGGCCGAGTAGGCGATGTTGTTCGGGCCGGCGAACACCGCGTTCTTCGACGCGATGTAGACGATGTCGCCGCCCAGCTCCTGCGCGGTCATCACCCGGGCCGCCTCGCGCGAGACGAGGAAGGAGCCGCGGGCCATGATGTCGTGCTGCAGGTCCCAGTCCTTCGCGGACGTCTCGAGCAGCGGCTTGGAGATCGAGATGCCGGCGTTGTTCACCACCAGGTCGACCCCGCCGAAGGCGAGCACGGCGGCCTTGAAGGCGTCCGCGATCTGCTCCTCGGACGTCACGTCCACGGTCACGGCGACGGCCTTGTCGGACCCGCCCAGCTCCTCGGCGACGGCCGCGGCGTTCTCCCCGTTCAGGTCGGCCACGACGACACACGCGCCCTCGGCCACCAGCCGCTGGGCGATCGCCCTGCCGATCCCGCTGCCCGCACCCGTCACCAGCGCCACCCGGGTGGCGAGCGGCTTGGGCTTCGGCATCCGCTGGAGCTTGGCCTCCTCCAGCGCCCAGTACTCGATGCGGAACTTCTCCGACTCCTCGATCGGCGCGTACGTGGAGACCGCCTCGGCCCCGCGCATCACGTTGATCGCGTTGATGTAGAACTCGCCGGCCACCCGCGCGGTCTGCTTGTCCTTGCCGAAGCTGAACATGCCCACGCCCGGCACCAGCACGATCGCCGGGTCGGCGCCGCGCATCGCGGGGGAGTCCGGCTCCGCGTGCCGCGCGTAGTAGGCGGCGTACTCCTCGCGGTAGGCCGCGTGCAGCTCCTTCAGCCGGGCGACCGCCTCGTCGAGCGGGGCGGACGGCGGCAGGTCGAGGACGAGCGGGCGGACCTTGGTGCGCAGGAAGTGGTCCGGGCAGGAGGTGCCCAGCGCGGCCAGCCGCGGGTGCTCGGCACGGGCCAGGAAGTCCAGTACGGCCTCGGAGTCGTCGAAGTGGCCGACCTGCGGCCGGTCCTGCGAGGCGACGGCGCGGACGTACGGCGCCAGCGCGGCGGCCCGCTCCCGGCGCTCCTCCCCGGACAGCGCCTCGTACCCCTCGATCACCGGCCCGAACGGCTCCGGCCGGCCGCGCTCGGCGAGGAACTCCTCGGCGGTGCGGATGATGTGCAGCGAGTTGCGCTCGCACTCCTCGGAGGTGTCGCCCCAGGCGGTGATGCCGTGCCCGCCGAGCACACAGCCGATGGCCTGCGGGTTGGCCTCCTTCACGGCGGCGATGTCCAGCCCGAGCTGGAAACCGGGCCGCCGCCACGGCACCCACACCACGGTGTCGCCGAAGCACTCGGCGGTCAGCTTCTCCCCGTCGGCCGCGCAGGCGAGCGCGATTCCGGAGTCGGGGTGGAGGTGGTCCACGTGCGCGGCGTCGACGAGCCCGTGCATCGCGGTGTCGATCGAGGGGGCCGCACCGCCCTTGCCGTGCAGGCAGTAGTCGAACGCGGCGACCATCTCGTCCTCGCGCTCGACACCCGGGTAGACGTCGGTGAGCGCCCGCAGCCGGTCCAGCCGCAGCGCGGCCAGCCCCGCCTCGGTCAGCGTCCCGAGGTCGCCCCCGGACCCCTTGACCCACATCAGCTCGACGTCGCCCCCGGTGACGGGGTCGGTGTCGGTGCCCTTGGCGGAGGTGTTGCCGCCGGCGTAGTTGGTGTTACGGGGGTCAGCACCGAGCCGGTGCGATCGAGCGAGCAGAGCGGCGGCTTCGGGATGGGTAGACATCAACGATCAGTCCTTTTCGAACGAGGGGATGTGGAGCGCCCCTTCAGGGGCGCGGGGCGGAGTCGGACATGCGGCTGCCGCCGCGCGGGCGCGATCAACCACAGCGGACCCGCAGCCCGCGAAGACCAGAAACCCGGCAGACGCCTACGCGCCCCACCCCGCCTGCTCCCCGCCAACCCGCTCGGCAACGATTTTCTCGCCCCACCCGGACCGCCGATAGGCGGAAATGGGCTCGGGGTCCAACCCCATCTCCTCCCGCACCTCACGCAGCAGCGGACGCACGTCCGTGTTGTACGCGTCCATCAGCACGGCGTTCGCCTCGAGCACGTCCCCCGAGGCCTGCGCCTCGCCCAACGCCGCCCGGTCGACCAGCAGGGCTTTCGCCGTCGCCTCCTGGACGTTCATGACGGAACGGATGATCGCCGGGATCTTCGCCTCGATGTTGTGGCACTGGTCGAGCATGAACGCCACCTCGGGAGTGAACCCGCCCCCACGGATCACCTCGTACATGATCCGGAACAGCTGGAACGGGTCGGCGGCGCCGACCATCAGGTCGTCGTCGGCGTAGAACCGCGAGTTGAAGTCGAACGCGCCGAGCTTCCCCTCCCGCAGCAGCGTCGCCACGATGAACTCGATGTTGGTCCCCGGAGCGTGGTGACCGGTGTCGACCACGACCTGCGCCTTCTCGCCCAGCTTCAGGCAGTGCGCGTAGGCGGTGCCCCAGTCCGGCACGTCCGTCGTGTAGAACGCCGGCTCGAAGAACTTGTACTCCAGCAGCATCCGCTGGTCGTCCCCGAGCCGCTCGTACACCTCGGCGAGCCCTTCGGCGAGCCGGTCCTGCCGGGCCCGGATGTCGTCCTGCCCGGGGTAGTTCGTCCCGTCGGCGAACCACAGCTTCAGGTCCTTGGAGCCGGTCGCGTCCATGATGTCGACGCACTCCAGCAGGTGGTCGACGGCCTTCCTGCGCACCGCCGCGTCCGGGTGGCAGACGCTGCCGAGCCTGTAGTCGTCGTCCTGGAAGGTGTTGGAGTTGATCGCGCCGAGCCTCACCCCGCGGTCCTCGGCGTGCTTGGCCAGCGCCGCGTAGTCCTCGACCTTGTCCCAGGGGATGTGCAGCGCCACCGTCGGCGCCACGCCCGTGAACGCGTGCACCTGGGCGGCGTCGTCCAGCTTCTCCTGCGGGGTGCGGGGGACGCCCTGTTGCGCGAACACCTTGAACCGGGTCCCCGAGTTCCCGTACGCCCAGGACGGCGTCTCCACGGCCTGTGTCTTGAGAGCGGCTTTCACCGCGGCGAGCTCGGTCACGTCAGGGCTCCTGTGACATCGGGTCGTAACGACCACTGAGTGAAACGATTCAGAACGGGAAGCTATGGGTCTCCCGAAGGGGTGTCAACCCTTTCGGCGAAGACCGCACTCTGTGACCAGGCCGAGACCTGAAGGTGTCGAAAGTTTTTCGACCGGGACCCATTGACGTGACATGCGTCGCGCGCCTAACGTCCCGGCAACCCAGTTGAAACCTTTCACGACGTCGTGGGGCCTCCCGTCGGCGTCGTCGAGGAGCCCTCATGACCCACCCGTCCGACACGGGTCCGGCCCCGGTTCTCGCGCTGAAGGACATCTCCAAGTCCTTCGGCGCGGTCCGCGCACTGCGGGACGTCTCCCTGGAGCTGTTCCCCGGGGAGGTGCACGCCCTCGCCGGCGAGAACGGAGCCGGCAAGTCGACCCTCATCAAGACGCTCGCCGGAGTGCACCGTCCGGACACCGGCCAGGTGCTGCTCGACGGTGCCCCCGTCGTCTTCCACGGCCCCGGTGACGCCCGCGACGCCGGTATCGCCGTGATCTACCAGGAGCCCACGCTCTTCCCCGACCTGTCGATCGCCGAGAACATCTTCATGGGCCGGCAGCCCCGGAAGGCGCTCGGCCGGATCGACCACCGCGCCACCCACGACGCCACCGCCGCCCTGATGCAGCGGCTCGGCGTGGACCTCGACCCGGACCGTCCGGCCCGCGGTCTGTCCATCGCCGACCAGCAGATCGTCGAGATCGCCAAGGCGCTCTCCTTCGACGCCCGCGTCCTCATCATGGACGAGCCCACCGCCGCCCTCACCGGCAGCGAGGTCGCCCGCCTCTTCGGCGTCGTGCGCACCCTGCGCGACCAGGGCGCCGCGGTGCTGTTCATCTCCCACCGCCTGGAGGAGATCTTCGAGATCTGCCGGCGGGTGACCACGCTCCGCGACGGCGCCTGGATCTCCAGCGAGCCGCTGGACGGCATGACCGAGGACGACCTGGTCCGCCGCATGGTCGGCCGCGACCTCGAGGAGCTCTACCCCAAGCAGGACGTGACGCCGGGCGAGGTCGCCCTGAGCGTGCGCCGGCTGACCCGCGAGGGCGTCTTCACCGACGTCTCCTTCGACGTGCGGCGCGGTGAGATCGTCGGCCTGGCCGGACTCGTCGGCGCCGGGCGCACCGAGGTGGCCCGCGCCGTGTTCGGCGTCGACCGCTGGGACGCCGGCGAGGTCGAGGTCGACGGACGGAAACTGACCAACGGCGCCCCGTCCACGGCCATGGCCGCGGGCCTCGCCCTGGTCCCCGAGGACCGGCGCGCCCAGGGCCTGGTGATGGACATGTCCATCGAGCGCAACATCGGCCTCACCGGACTCCGTACGACCGTGAAGGCCGGCCTGATGGACCGCGGCGCCGAACGCAGCCGCTCCCTCGACTGGGCCGTCAGGCTCCAGGTCAAGTACGCCCGGATCGCCGACACGGTGAACACCCTGTCCGGCGGCAACCAGCAGAAGGTCGTCCTCGCCAAGTGGCTCGCCACCGGCCCGAAGGTGCTGATCGTCGACGAGCCCACGCGCGGCATCGACGTCGGCACCAAGGCCGAGGTGCACCGGCTGCTGTCCCAGCTCGCCGCCGACGGCGTCGCCGTCCTGATGATCTCCTCCGACCTGCCCGAGATCCTCGGCATGGCCGACCGCGTGCTGGTGATGCACGAGGGCCGGCTCACCGCCGAGATCCCCCGCACCGACGCCACCGAGGAAACCGTGATGGCCGCAGCCACGGGGAGGGCCGCCGCATGACGGTCGCCGCTCCCGGAGAAGCCCCCGTCGCCGAGGTGCCCAAGGCCGGCGCCACCCGGCTGGTGGACCGCGTCTTCAAGATGCGCGAACTCGCCATCCTCGTCGTCTTCCTGGTGATGATCGCCGTCACCCAGGCCGGCAACAGCGAGTTCCTGTCCGAGCAGGGCATCAAGGACCTGCTGCTGAACGCGACCATCCTGGTCCTGGTCGCCACCGGCCAGTCCCTGGTCGTCATCACCCGCAACGTCGACCTGTCCGTCGGCTCCACCCTCGGCATCAGCGCCTTCGCCGCCGGCGTCTACCTCCAGGACGGCGGGAACCCGGTCGTCGCCGTCGCCCTCGCCGTCCTGCTCGGCATCGGCTTCGGACTGCTCAACGGCCTGCTCGTCAGCCTCGGCCAGGTGCCCGCCCTCGTGGTCACCCTCGGCACGCTCTACATCATCCGCGGCATCGACTCCATCTGGGTCGGCTCCCGCCAGATCACGGCCGCCGACCTCCCCGGCTCCTTCGTCGACTTCGGCTCCGGCGGCATCTCGGCCGTGCCGTACCTGGCGCTCATCGCGCTCGCGGTGCTGGTGGCGACGGCGTACTACCTCAAGCACTTCGGCAGCGGACGCGAGCTGTACGCGCTCGGCTCCAACCCCGAGGCCGCCCGGCTCGCCGGCATCCCCGTGCGCAAGCGGATCCTCGCCGCGTACACCTTCTGCGGCGCCCTCGCCGGCCTCGCCGGCGCCCTGTACCTGGCCCGGTTCGGCAACGTCGACTCCGGTACCGGCAACGGCTACGAACTCACCGTCGTCAGCGCGGTCGTGGTCGGCGGCGTGGTCTTCACCGGCGGCTCCGGCAGCGTCTACGGCGCGGCCCTCGGCGCGCTGCTGCTGACCTCCATCAACAGCGTGCTGCCCGCCCTCGGCGTCAGCTCCGTGTGGGTGCTCGCCATCAACGGCATCCTGCTCATCCTCGCCATCGCGGTCGACCGGATCGTCGCGCTGCGCGTGGCCTCCGCCCTGAAGAAGAGGAACGCCCGCCATGCCTGAGTCCCTGACGCGCGCCGTCCGCTGGGACACGGTCGTCGGCGCCCTGCTCGTCGTCGTCCTGCTGCTGTCCTTCACCACGGTCGACGGCTTCGGCAACGCGCTCAACCTGTCGTTCCTCATCGGCAACACCCTGCCGATCGCGCTGATCGCCCTGCCCATGACCCTGCTGGTGGTCTCCGGCGAGATCGACCTGTCCGTGGCCTCCACGGCCGGCCTGTCCGGCGCGGTGATGGGCGCCCTGTGGAACCAGGGCATGACCATCGAGACGATCATCCCGATCTGCCTCGTGATCGGCGTCGTCTGCGGCCTGGTCAACGGCCTGCTGGTGACCCGCCTCGGACTGCCGTCCCTCGCCGTCACCATCGGCACGCTGGCCGCCTACCGGGGCATCGCGCAGATCGTGCTCGGCTCCGACGCGGTGACCGACTTCCCCGCCCCGTACCTGGACTTCGCCGCCGGACGCATCGGCGACACGTTCGTCCCGTACGCCCTCCTGCCCTTCCTGGTGCTGCTCGCCATCGCCGTCGTTGCCCTGCACGCCACCCCGTTCGGCCGGTCGCTGTTCGCGGTCGGCGCGAGCGAGGAGGCGGCCCGGTTCGCCGGCATCCGCGTCAAGCGGCAGAAGCTGATCCTGTTCACCCTGACCGGTCTGATGGCCTCCCTCACCGGCGTCTTCTGGGCCCTGCACTACGCCAGCGCCCGCTACGACAACGCCACCGGCCTCGAACTCTCCGTCGTGGCGGCCGTGCTGCTCGGCGGCATCGACTTCGACGGCGGCAAGGGGACGCTCGGCGGCGCGATCGCCGGTGTGTTCCTGCTCGGCGCGCTGCAGAACGTGATGAGCCTGCAGGACGTGTCCGCGCAGTCCCAGATCGTCGTCACCGGTGTGCTGCTGGTCCTGTCCGTGCTCGGACCGCGTGTCGCCCGGCAGATCGCCGTCGCGAGGGCCGGACGCCGGGCAGCCACGTCACCACCGGTCTCCAAGGCCCCCACTCCCACCCCCTGAACCCTTCTCGTCCTCTAAGGAACCCACCATGCGCAAGGCAACCCTCCGCCGCACCTGCGCGGCCCTCGCCGCCGTCACCTCGCTCGCCCTGGCCGCCACCGCCTGCGGCGGCACCACCAAGGAGGACGTCAAGAACGAGGGCGGCGGCGCGGCGGCCTCGGCCGGCAAGGCCGACCCGAACGCGGCCACCAAGAAGGGCCTGACCGTCGGCTTCCTGCCCAAGCAGGTCAACAACCCCTACTTCACCACCGCCGACAAGGGCGGCGAGAAGGCCGTCAAGGAACTGGGCTCCACCTACAAGGAGGTCGGCCCCTCCAGCGCCACCGACACCGCGGGACAGGTCTCCTACGTCAACACCCTGACCCAGCAGCAGGTCGACGCCATGGCCGTCTCCGCGCAGGACCCCGGCGCCCTGTGCACCGCGCTCAAGCAGGCGATGAAGAACGGCATCAAGGTCGTCACCTACGACTCCGACACCACCGCCGACTGCCGCAACGCCTTCGTCTCGCAGGCCAGCGGCGAGGACCTGGGCCGCACCGAGGTGCAGCTGCTCGCCGAGCAGATCGACTACAAGGGCGAGATCGCGATCCTGTCCGCCGCGCAGACCGCGACCAACCAGAACGCCTGGATCGAGTTCATGAAGGACGAGCTCAAGGATCCCAAGTACAAGGACATGAAGCTGGTCAAGGTCGCCTACGGCAACGACGACGCCCAGCAGTCCTTCCAGCAGACCCAGGGCCTGCTCCAGGAGTACCCGAACCTGAAGGGGATCATCTCCCCGACCACCGTCGGCATCAAGGCCGCCGCCCAGTACCTGTCCGGCTCCAAGTACAAGGGCAAGGTCAAGCTGACCGGCCTCGGCACCCCCAACGACATGCGCAAGTACGTCAAGAACGGCACCGTCGAGGCGTTCGAGCTCTGGGACCCGGCCAAGCTCGGCGAGCTGGCCGCCCGCACCGCGATCGCCCTGTCCTCCGGCCAGATCACCGGCAAGGAGGGCGAGACCTTCACGGCCGGCGCGATGGGCGAGTACACCATCGGCAAGGACGGCGTGATCAACCTCGGCAAGCCCACCGTCTTCAACGCCGAGAACATCGACCAGTTCGACTTCTGATCCCGTTCTGATCCCGACCACCCCTGGAGGAGCGGTACTTCATGCAACGCGTCTGTTTCCTGCTCAAGGTCCGACAGGACCGGATCGCCGAGTACCGCGAACGCCACGCCGCCGTGTGGCCCGAGATGCGCGAGGCGCTCTCGGCCACCGGCTGGCACAACTACTCCCTCTTCCTGCGCGACGACGGCCTGCTCGTCGGCTACCTGGAGACCGAGGACTTCGAGGCGGCCAAGGCTGGCATGGAGGCCACCGAGGTCAACGGCCGCTGGCAGGCCGAGATGTCCCCCTTCTTCGAGTCCCTCGACGGCTCCCGGCCGGACGAGGCGATGAAACCGCTGACCGAGGTCTTCCACCTCGCCTGACGACGGAGCCCGCGATGAGACGACGCACTCTCCTGGCCGGCGCGCTCCTCGGCACCGCGGCGGCCCCCGCCCTGGCCGCCGGCACCGCCCGGGCCGCCGCGCCCGGCCCGTCGGTCACCCGCACCGGCAGCACCACGCTCGACAACCGGGCGATCTACTTCGTGTCCTACGACGGCCTGGTCAACAACAACTCCTTCCAGAAGAACGGCCTGCTCACCCACAAGGGCCACCAGTACGCCGCCTGGTACACCGCCGACCGGGGCGCCGTCGTCGGCCGCCGCGCCCTCGGCGCGAGCACCTGGCAGACCGTGCGGGTCGGCCACGCCCCGCGCTACGACGACTCGCACAACGTCATCTCCATGGGCGTGTCGAGGACCGACGGCCGCCTGCACCTCAACATGGACTCCCACAGCGACGGCTTCACCTACGTCAAGTCCGTCGCCGGACTCCTGGACGACCCCACCGGGCTGAGCTGGACCGCGAGCCGCTTCGGCGCCCCGCAGTCCACCCTGGACGGGCTCGCCCTCACCCCGCAGTTCACCTACCCGCAGTTCGTCGCCACCCCCGAGGGCCGGCTCCAGCTCAGCTACCGGGCCGGCGTCTCCGGCAACGGCCGCAACGCCCTCGCCGAGTACGACGGCAGCCGGTGGACCGCGCTGGGGGAGTGGAGCGCCTCCACCGGCACCTACACCAGCGAGCACGGCTCCTCCACCGCCCGCAACATGTACCTGCACGGCATCGACTACGACCGCGGCGGCCGCCTGCACGCCTTCTTCACCTGGCGCGAGCAGAACGGCGCCGTGATGTGCTCCGGCGGCGGCATCACCAACCACGACACCGGCTACGTGTACTCCGACGACCGCGGCCGCACCTGGCGCAACGACGCCGGCACCGTCGTCGGCAGAACCGGGACCTCGGACCGGGTCTCCGTCACCGACCCCGGACTGGTGGTCGACCCGCTGAACCCGGACCACTCCCTGATGAACCAGGAGAGCCAGTCCACCGACTCCGCCGGCCGGCCGCACGCGATCATCTCCTACGTCCCCGGCCGCTTCGGCCAGTGCACCACGGACTACGTCGCCGACCGCACGGCGCACGGCCGCGCCTTCCACGTCCGCCGGACCGCCGCCGGCGGTTGGCGGAAGACCGAGATCCCCGTCCCGCTGAACTCCAGCCAGCGCACCAGACTGGTCCTGGACCGGTACGACAACGCCTACGCCGTGTTCCCCTACGGCCGTATCGCCGCCGCCTCCGCGGCCTCCGGTCACACCGACTGGAAGCTGCTGTACGACGGCGCGGGCCTGAACGCCTTCGGCGAGGTGGTCATCGACGAGACCCGCGTCGCCCAGGACGGGGTGCTGTCGGTCATGTACCAGGAGAAGTCCACCGGTACGACACCCTCGCCCCTGCACGTCGTCGACTTCCGCCTGCCCGCCTGATCCTGTCCGCTCCGGGGCGGCCGGTGCCGGTAGTGTGATGGCCCGCCGCGCCGCCCCTCTCCCTGGAGGTCCCTGCCCGATGGCCCAGTCGGTGGGTATCAAGGACGTCGCCCGCGTCGCCGGAGTGTCCGTCGGCACGGTCTCCAACGTGATCAACCGCCCGGACACGGTCGCCGCCGAGACCCGGGCACGGGTGCTGTCCGCCATAGACCGGCTCGGCTACGTGCGCAGCGAGTCCGCCCGTCAGCTGCGCGCCGGCCGCAGCCGCATCATGGGCCTGCTCGTCCTCGACATGGGCAACCCGTTCTTCGTCGACGTCGCGCGCGGCGCCGAACGCGCCGCGCGCGAGGCCGGGCTCGGCGTGATGGTCTGCAACAGCGCCCAGAACCCGGGCGAGGAGGCCGAGTACCTCTCCCTCTTCGCCGAACAGCGGGTGCGGGGCGTGCTGCTCACCCCGGCGGACGCCACCGGCCGCAACATCGAGGCGTTCCGCCGGCACGGCATCCCCTTCGTGCTGGTCGACCGGGTCGCCGAGGGCACCACCGAGTGCTCGGTCTCCGTGGACGACGTGGCGGGCGGCGCGCTGGCCGTGCGGCACCTCGTCGACGCCGGGCACCGTTCCATCGCGTACGTCTGCGGCCCGCCCGGACTGAACCAGGTCCGGGACCGCCGCACCGGCGCCCTGAACGCCCTCGCCGAGGCCGGCCTCGGCCCCGACCGCCTGCGCGAACTGCCCACCGAGCGGCTCGACGTCGCCGCCGGGCGCGACGCGGGTGCCCGCCTCCTCGGACTCGCCGACCGGCCCACCGCCGTCTTCTGCGCCAACGACCTGCTCGCCCTCGGTGTGCTCCAGGCGATGTACGCGGCCGGTGTCGGCGTCCCCGACGACCTCGCGATCGTCGGCTACGACGACATCGAGTTCGCCGCCGCGGCGGCCGTACCGCTGACCTCGGTGCGGCAGCCCGCGGTCACCATGGGAGCCCTGGCGGCCGAGCTGCTGCTGGAGGAGACCGAGAGCGGGAGCAGCGCCGAGCCGCACGAGCACCGCCGGGTCGTCCTCCGCCCGGAACTGGTGGTCCGGCGCTCCAGCCTGGCGGCCCGCTGACGGATGGTCAGCAAGAATTCCATGATCCCGGGCTCGTTGGCCGGACGAACATGTGCTGAACTGGGTCACGGTCCGACAATCCGTTCGTCCCGGGAGCCCCGTTGTCCGTCAGCTACCGCCAGCCCGGAGTGGTCCTCACCGACCGCCGGTTCACCGTGCCCCTCGATCACGACGACCCCTCGGGGGAGACGATCGAGCTGTACGCGCGTGAGGTCGTCGCCCGTGACAAGGCCGGCCAGGACCTGCCCTGGCTGCTCTACCTCCAGGGCGGCCCCGGCTTCGGGGCGAACCGTTTCGTCGGGAAGGAGGCCTGGCTCGGCCGGGCCCTGGAGGAGCACCGCGTCCTCCTCCTCGACCAGCGCGGCACCGGGCACTCCACCCCCGCCAACCGGCAGACGCTCCCGCTGCGCGGCGGCCCCGCCGCACAGGCCGACCACCTCGCCCTCTTCCGCGGCGACTCGATCGTGCGGGACTGCGAGGCCATCCGCCCCGAGGTGACCGGCGGCGCCCCCTGGACCGTGCTCGGCCAGAGCTTCGGCGGCTTCTGCACCGTCACCTACCTGTCCACGGCGCCCGAGGGCCTGGACACCGCCCTGATCACCGGCGGCCTGCCCTCCCTCGACGCCCACGCCGACGACGTCTACCGGGCCGCCTACCCGCGCGTCGAGCGCAAGGTCGCCGCCCACTACGCCCGCTACCCGCAGGACGTCGAACGCGCCCGCCGCATCGCCGACCACCTCCTGACCCACGAGGTCGTCCTCCCGAACGGCTACCGGTTCACCGTCGAGGCGTTCCAGTCCCTCGGCCGGATGCTCGGCAGCGGCGACGGCAGCCACCGGCTGCACTTCCTCCTCGAGGACGCCTTCGTCCGCACCCCGGGCGGCCCCGCACTCTCCGACGCCTTCCAGGAGCAGGCGCAGGGCCTGCTGTCGTACGCCGGACACCCGCTGTACGCGCTCGTCCACGAGGCGATCTACGGCCAGGACGCCCGGCCCACCGCCTGGTCCGCCGAACGCGTGCGGGCCGAGTTCCCGCGGTTCGACGCGGCCAAGACGCTCGCCGGCGACGAACCGCTGCTGTTCACCGGCGAGACCATCCACCCCTGGATGTTCGACTGCGACCCCGCGCTGCGCCCGCTGCGCGAGACCGCCGAACTGCTCGCCGCGCGCACCGACTGGACACCCCTGTACGACCCGGCGCGACTCGCCGCCAACGAGGTCCCGGTCGCGGCGGCCGTCTACCACGACGACATGTACGTCGACACCGCCCACTCCCTGCGGACGGCCCGCGCGATCCGGGGCCTGCGCACCTGGGTCACCGACGAGTTCGAGCACGACGGCGTCCGGACCGGCGGTCCCCGCGTCCTGGACCGGCTGCTCACCCTGGCGCGCGACGAGGTGTGAGCGGGGCCCGGGGGATGTCGGTGCGGCGGGTTAGTCTGCGGGCATGACCGAGCCGACGATCAGTCAACTCCCACCCATGCCCGATGATTGGCAGCGCGCCCTGGCCGTGGTGGCCCACCCGGACGACCTCGAGTACGGCTGCGCGGCGGCGATCGCGTCCTGGACCGACGCCGGCCGTGAGGTCTCCTACGTGCTGGCGACCCGCGGCGAGGCGGGCATCGACACCCTGGAGCCGGCGAAGTGCGGCCCGCTCAGGGAGCGGGAGCAGCGGGCGAGCGCGGCCGTGGTCGGGGTGTCGGAGGTCGGCTTCCTCGACTACGCGGACGGGGTCGTCGAGTACGGCCCCGCGCTGCGCCGGGACATCGCCGCCGCGATCCGCCGGTACCGGCCCGAGCTGGTGATCACCCTGAACCACCGGGACACCTGGGGCGGCACCTACTGGAACACCCCGGACCACGTGGCCGTCGGGCGGGCCGTGCTCGACGCGGCCGGTGACGCCGGCAACCGGTGGATCTTCCCGGAGCTGACCGAGCGGGGCCTCGAACCCTGGAACGGGGTCCGCTGGGTGGCGGTCGCCGGTTCCGACAGCCCCACGCACGCGGTGGACGCGACGGACGGGCTGGAGCGGGCGATCGCCTCGCTGCTCGAACACCGGACCTACATCGAGGCGTTGACCGACGAGGACCCGGAGGCGTACGCCCGCGGCCTGCTGACCGGTTTCGCCGAGGAGGCGGGGAAGCGGTTCGGGGACCGGCCCGCGGTCACCTTCGAGGTGTTCTCCCGGTGAGCCCCGTGGACGACGACGAGGAACTGCTGGCGGAGCGCTTCGAGGAGCACCGCGGACACCTCAAGGCGGTCGCCTACCGCATGCTCGGCTCGCTGACCGAGGCGGAGGACGCCGTCCAGGAGGCCTGGCTGAGGCTGGGCCGCACCGACACCGGCGACATCGGCAACCTCGGCGGCTGGCTGACCACCGTGACCGGCCGGATCTGCCTGGACCTGCTGCGCTCGCGCACCGCGCGCCGCGAGCAGCCGATGGACGAGACGTTCGTCCCGGACCCGGTGATCAGGCCCCTCTCCCAGGTGGACCCGGAACAGGAGGCGCTGCGCGCCGACTCGGTGGGCGTGGCGATGCTGGTGGTCCTGGAGACGCTGGAGCCCGACGAGCGGCTGGCGTTCGTCCTGCACGACATGTTCGCCGTGCCGTTCGACGACATCGCCCCGGTGGTGGAGCGCAGCTCGGCCGCGACCCGGCAGCTCGCCAGCCGGGCCCGCCGCCGGGTACGGGACGCGACCCCCTCCGCCGACCCCGACCTCGGCCGGCAGAGGCAGGTCCTCGAGGCGTTCATGGCCGCCGCGCGCGGCGGCGACTTCGAGGCGCTGGTCGCCGTCCTCCACCCGGACGTGGTGCTGCGGGCGGACGCGGGCGCACTGGTCCGCGGCGTGGCCGGATCCAAGATCCTCCAGGGCGCGAAGACGGTGGCCGAGTCGGCGATGATGTTTGCCCGCTACACCGCGGCCGGCCGAATGGCCCTGGTCAACGACTCGCTGGGCCTGCTCAGCATGGAGAACGGCCGCATCAGGTCGGTCATGTCGGTCACCATCACCGACAACCGGATCACGGCTATGTACATCCTGGCCGACCCGGCCCGCCTGGGACACCTGGAGCCACTGACGTAACCGCGGGCACCCGTGCCCCAGGGGGCACGGGTGGGCGGTGGGGGTACCTCCCGCTCGAGCGGAGCCGAGAGTGGGGGAGGCACCCCGCAAGCGCCGGGCCGCGCGACCCACCCCCGCCCCGCACCAACGCGCCCGAAGACCGAAACCCCGTGCTCAACAGCGGCGTTCCGGCCACAGCCGCAGTCCCTCCGGCATCAGCGTGAGCCGCTCGGTCACCCGCAACCGATAGGCGGAGTCGGCCCGCAGCTCGTACCGGCGCAGCAACAACCCCAGCACCAGCACCGCCTCGTGCAGCGCGAACTGCCGCCCGATACAAGCCCGCGCCCCCGTCCCGAACGGCTTGAACACATGAGGCGGACGCCCCCGCACCGCCCCCGCGTCGAACCGCTCCGGATCGAACCGCTCCGCGTCCTCCCCCCACACCTCGGGATCCCGGTGCAGCATCGGCGTCAGCACCAGCGTCCAGGCGCCCCGCCGCATCGGGTGCTCCCCGCCCAGCACCGTGTCCCGCGTCGCCTCCCGGGCGAAGGCCGGCGCGGTCGGCCACAGCCGCAGCGACTCGTCGAGCACCCGGCGCACGTAGCGCAGCTTGGCGACCTGCTCGTAGCCGGGTGCCGCCGCGTCGCCCCAGACTCGGTCCACCTCGGCGCGGGCGCGCGCCGCGACCTCGGGCTCACGGGACAGGTAGTGCAGCGCGAACGACAGCGCCCCCGACGTGGTCTCGTGACCGGCGACCAGGAAGGTGATCACCTGCCGGCGGACGTTCTCCGCCGACAGCCGCTCCCCGGTCTCCGGGTGCGCGGTCTCCAGCATCCGGTCCAACAGGTCTCCGCCCCCGCTCCCGCCGCCCCCGGCCCGCCGGCTCCGGACCACCTCGTCGACGATGCGGTTGAGACGCGCGATGTCGGCCGCGTTCCGCCGGCCCGCCCGGCGCAGCAGCAGCGGGCTCAGCGGCGCGGGAACGCTGTTCAGCCGCTGGGCATGGGTGAGCGTCCCGACCATCGCCGTGACGAACGGGTGCGGACGGGACCGTTCGAAGGACCCGAAGTCGTGCCCGAACCCGGTCCGCGCGATCGTCTCCAGCGTCAACTTGGTCATGTCCCCGGGCACGTCCACCGGCCGGCCCCCGGCCGCCGCGCGGTCCCAGTGCTCCGTCAGCCGCTCCGCCACGGCCAGCATCATCGGGTGGTAACCGGCCATGGCCTCCCGGCTGAACCCGGGGGCCAGCACGTCGTGCGCCAGCTGCCAGTTGGGCTCGTGGTTGTACGCGGTGAACAGCCCGTCGCCCGCGACCGGCCGCAGATTGGCGACGCCCAGCCCGACGTGCTTGGCGAACCGCGACTCATCGGCCAGATCCGCCACCAGACCGGCGCCCCAGGTGAACACGAACTCCTTGCCGAAGGCGTTCCGCCGGAAGACCGGCCCCAGCCGGCGGGCGTACTTCAGCGAGTCCTGCACGGGCGTGCGCCTGCTCGCTCCGAGGACGTCGCCGAGCAGCGGCAGGCGGTACGGCGGGTGGGGGATGCGGTGCAGTTCCGGCCAGCCGTGCTCCGCGCTGCGGAACCCCTTCGGCAGTACGGCCCGTGTCGTCGTCTCCGCCATGACGCGCTCTCCTTCGACCCGGTGCGCACGTGCGACGTGTTGTACGCGAGTTCAATAAGGCGGCCTCAGTCTGGTCCGGTCGCTGAACCGGCGTCAAGTAAGGTGCGGGAATGGCCGTGAACCAGGGCGGGCGCACGCGCCGCCGGCTCAGCACCGCGGAGCGCCGGGAGCAGCTTCTGTCGGTCGGCGCGCGGCTGTTCTCGGAGAGCCCCTACGACGACGTCTGGATCGAGCAGGTCGCCGAGATCGCCGGGGTGTCGCGAGGGCTCCTCTACCACTACTTCCCGACCAAGCGGGACTTCTTCGCGGCGGTGGTGGAGCGGGAGAGCGAGCGGATGCTCCGCATGACGGCGGCGGTCCCCGGCCTTCCGGTGCGCGAGCAGCTCACGGCGGGTCTCGACGCGTATCTGGAGTACGTCGAGGCCCATGCGCACGGCTACCGCGCCTTCCACCGTGCCGACGCGGCGGGGGACCAGGCGGTGCGCCGGGTCTACCGGCGGGCCCTGGCCGCGCAGGAACGGCAGATCCTGGCCGCGCTCGCCAGGGACCCCGAGTTCGGCCCCGGCTTCGAGGCGCGGCCGGACACCCGGCTCGCCGTGCGCGGCTGGCTGGCCTTCACCACGGCGGTCTGTCTGGAGTGGCTGCGCGACCCGGAGCCCGACCGTGAGCAGGTGCGCGACCTGTGCGCACGCGCCCTGCTGGGCGTCCTTGCGCCCTGAAGGTCTCGTAAAGATCACGCCATTAGGTTGGCGCGCACTCCGATCTTCGATAGGTTAGGCAAGGCTTGCCTAAGAGGAGGTTCGGGGATGGGTGACGACACGCACGGCTGGACGGCCGCGCCCGGCACGGCGGAACGGGCCCGCTCGGTGCTCGCCGCCGCGTGGTCCTGCACGGTGACCGCGGAGGGCATCCGGGAGGAGCTCGTCGGCGCGCACGGCGTGACCGACGACGGACGGGTGCTGCTGCACGTGCCCGAGGACAGCGCCCTGCTCGCCGCCGCGATCTGCGCGCCCCGCGGCGAGCCGTCCGCCGTGCTGGAGTTCGCCGACGTGGCACCCGTCCCCGTGCGCAACCGGATCCGCGCCCGGCTGTGGCTGGCCGGCTGGTTCGCCGTGCGGGACGGGCACCTCGTCCTCCAGCCCACGCGCGTGGTGCTGCGGCAGCCGTCCGGCGCCCTGGTCGTCGACGTCGAGGAGTTCGCCGCCGCCGAGCCCGACCGGCTCGCCACCGCCGAGGCCCGGCTGCTGACCCACCTCGCCGACTGCCACGCCGACGCCGTCGAGCGGCTGACCCGGCTGGTCGACCACGGCAGCCTGCACGGCGCGGTCCGCGTCCAGCCGCTCGCCGTCGACCGGCACGGACTGACCCTGCGCATCGAACGCCTCCGCGCGGACGGTGACGTACGCCTGCCGTTCCACGCGCCCGCCGACGACGTCTCCCAGCTCACCGAGCGCATGCACGTGCTGCTCGCCCAGGCGAGCGCCGCCTCCTGCCCCCGTGCGCTGCAGCGGCAGCGCACGGACGGCGACGGGTGACGCGGAGGACCCGGCCGTACGGGCGTCTCCGGCCGAGTGCGTCACTTGGAACGGTGGGAGGCGCCCCGGCGGTTCCCGCGCAGCCGCTCCCGCATCCGGGTGAGCCGCGGCAGCCGCTCGCGCTGCGCCTGTGAGTGCCGGTCCAGTTCCTCGAACAGCCGGCGCGTGCGGTGCTCGGTGTCCATCTCGTCGAGGATGCGGTTGACCTCGGTCAGCACGGCGCCGAGCAACTGCCACTGGCGCGCGTCGCGCCGGGCCTGCTCGAAGAGCAGCCGGGCCAGCTTGTCGCGGGTGGCGGCCGCCTGCCGCAGCTGGGAGGCGAGACGTTCCTCCGCCGACTCGGCGTTCGCGCTCACGCTCGTGGTCACCAGCACCGCGAAGCTGACCACGGCGTCCGCGATCTCGGACAGCAGCTCCTCGAAGGCGGCGCCCGTCTCCGGATCGAACAGCCGCTCCGGGTCGCGCTCCTTGGCCAGGTCGGTCAGCGTGCGGGCCAGCACCCGCAGCACCACCGTGCAGATCTCCAGCGTGTCGAGGCCGGTGCGCAGCACCACTCGGTGCAGCAGGCCCTCCCGCACCCGCGGATTGAGCCGCAGGCTGTCCTCCGCCTGCCGGAGGTCCGCGTCGACCTCGGTGATGTCGTGGTCCAGGCGGCGGGCCTCGTGCAGCCGGGCCGCCGCGCGGTGCGGGGGCGTGCGGCCCGCCGCCTCCTCGCCGATCCGCAGCATCAGCTGCCGCACCCGGCGCGCCAGCTCCTCGATCGACTCGCCGGCCTCCTCCACCCACACGGGCGGGGCGAGCAGGAGGTTGAACCCCATCCCGACGATCGCCCCGATCAGCGTCTCCACGATCCGGGCCCAGGCGGTGTCCCCGTGCGTGGTCACCCCGAGCACCAGCATCGCGCTGATCGCCACCTCGGGCACGAACTCGTCCACCCGCACCAGATGGCCGACGAGCAGCGACGCCAGGATGAGCAGGCCCAGGCTCCACCAGGTCAGACCCACCAGCAGGCTGAAGAGGATGGCCACCACGACCCCGGCCACCACGGAGTTCACCCGGCGCACCCCGGTGGTGAGGGTGGAGTACAGGGTGACCTGGACGACGAGCAGCGCGGTCAGGGGCGCGGTGAGCGGGGCTGCCTCCGGACTCAGCCGCAGGGCGATGACGTAGGCGAGGGTCGCCGCGGCCGCCGACCGCACCATCTGCACGGTCACCGGATCCCGGCGCTGCCTGACGAACTCGACGGCCGGTGCCGCCATCTCACGTACCACTTGCATCCTGGGACGGTTCCCCCTCCCCGGATGCAACGAACGTGTTCACCTGCGACAGCAGTCACCCGGAGGACAGCCGGGCCGGGCCTACAGTTTGTCGAGGAAGGCGAACAGGTTGCCCCGGGTACGGGCGATCTGCTGCTCCAGGGTGAGGCTCTCCTCGAAGCGGGCACCGGTCTCCGGGACCTTCCTGCCGCGCAGATAGAGGGAGCAGGCGAGGTCGGTGCACATGTAGGCGCCGACCGAGTTGCCCTCCCTCCCGGCCGGGCCCGCCTTGCGCGCGGTCATCAGGGCGACACCGCCGCGCGGATGGGTCGTCAGGCACAGGGAGCACATGCTGCGGTGCAGGAAGCCGCGCTGAGCGGGCTGGAAGCGCATGGCCACCCCGACGAGACGGTCCTCCCGCTCGGTGACGAGATAGCTGCGGTCGGGCGCGCCGGGATCGCGCCAGCCCAGGAAGTCGAGGTCGTCCCAGGGGCGCTCGCCCAGGTCGCGCGGTACGGCCAGCCGCTTGGCCTCCCCCTTCGAGCAGTTGATGAACGAGTTGCGGATGTCCTGCTCGGTGAGTGCTCTCATGGGGTCGTCTCCTGGCGTGCTCTTTCGAAACCTAGGGGGTCTAGGTTTCTGGGTCAGGGTAGGTATCCGGCGCCGGGGGGAGCCAGCGATTTTTCCGGGAGCCGCGCCCGCGTGCGTTCCGTACGCTGTACCGCAGTCGCCGAGGGGGAGGGTGCGGACGATGGGGGATTCCTGGGAGCGGGCCCGCCGGGTGCTCGCGGGGGCGGGACTGCCGCCCGACGCGCTCGCCGGGGTGCGCCCGCTGAGCGGGGGCACCTACAACACCGTCGAGGAGCTCCTCCTCACCGACGGCAGCCGCTATGTGCTCAAGGTCCCGCCCGCGCCCGCCACCCCCGGCCTCCGGCACGAGCGGCGCCTGCTCGTCTCCGAGGCGGACTTCTGCGCCGGGGCCGCCGAGGCGGGCGTCCCCGCCCCGCGCGCCGTGTCCGTCGGCGGCGACACCTCCGTGCCGTATCTGCTGATGACCGCCTGCCCGGGCGAGCCCTGGACGCGGGCGGAGCCGGCCGACGGGGAGCGGGAGGGGCTGCGCGCGGAGCTCGGCCGCCAGGTGGCCCGGCTGCACCGGGTGACCGGACCGGGGTTCGGCTACCCGTCCGGCGCCCTCGGCCCGCTCGCCCCCGACTGGCGGACCGCGTTCACCGCGATGACCGACGCCGTGCTCGCCGACGCCCGCGACCACGGTGCCCGGCTGCCGCGCCCCGTCGACGAGGTGGCCGCCGTGATCCGCACCGCCGCCGGGGCGCTCGACGAGGTCACGGTGCCGGCCCTCGTCCATTTCGACCTGTGGCCGGGCAACGTCCTGGTGGAGCGCACACCGGCGGGGGAGGCGCGGATCGGCGGGCTCATCGACGGGGAGCGCATGTTCTGGGGCGACCCGCTCGCCGATTTCGTCTCCCTCGCCCTGCTCGGCGACATCAGGACGGACCGGGCGTTCCTCACCGGGTACGGGGAGGCCGGCGGCCGGGCCGTCTTCGACGCGGCGGCCCGTGCCCGCCTCGCCCTCTACCGCGCCTACCTCTACCTGATCATGCTCACCGAGACGATCCCGCGGGCGGTCGGGGAGGAGCAGGAACGACGGGTCCGGACAGCCGTCGCCCCGCACCTGGAGGCCGCACTGGAGGAAATCGGCGACCTCTGTTAGTTCACATCGTGAAATAAGGGGGAGGGGAAGTCGCGCCGAGTCGTGTCCCGGCGGTATGTTGCAGGTCGGGCAGGGTCTCGGAAGGAGCCACATGGCGGGGCGGAACGGGCGCACGGTGCGCGACCTCAGGCGGGCCAACCGCACGGCCGTGCTGCAGCGGCTGTACTTCGACGGCCCGCTGAGCCGCTTCGAGCTCGGCCCCGCGACCGGCCTCAGCTCCGGATCCGTGAGCAACGTCGTCGCGGACCTGGTCGCCGACGGCCTCGTGGAGGAGGCCGGCAGCGTCGACTCCGACGGCGGCCGTCCGCGCACCCTGCTGCGGGTGGCACCGGTCAGCGGCCACATGATCGGCGTCGACGTGGGCGAGACCCGGGTCCGCGTCGAACTGTTCGACCTCACCCTCACCGAGCTCGCCCGCGCGCAGCGCCCGCTGGAGCAGCAGCGCTACGAGGTCGAGGTCATCGTCGACCACATCCGCTCCGGCATCGCCGAGGTGCTCGCCGGCGCCGGCCTCGCCCCCGAGCGGCTGCTCGGCGTCGGCATCGGCGTCCCCGGCATCGTCGAGCACACCCCCGACCGGGGCGCCGTCGTGCATGGCCAGACCATCGGCTGGGACGCCGTCCCCCTGGAGTCCCTGCTCCGCGCCGGGTCCCCGCTGCCCGAGACGGTGCCGTACTTCATCGACAACGGCGCCAGGACCCTCGGCCAGGCCGAGATGTGGTTCGGCGCCGGACGCGGCGCCCGCAACGCCCTCGTCGTCCTCTTCGGCTCCGGCGTCGGCGCCTGCCTGGTCACGCCCGAGGTGGAACACGGCCGGGCGGTCGAATGGGGGCACCTGACCGTACGGGTCAGGGGGCGCCGCTGCCGCTGCGGCGCGCTCGGCTGCCTGGAGGCGTACGCGGGTGCCGAGTCGCTGCTCGCCCGGTGGCGCGAGGAGGGCGGCCGGGTGCCCGGGGGCACGGACGAGGAGACGGCGCTGACGGCGATGCTCGCCGCCGCCTACCCGGCCGACGACAGCGCCCCCGACCCCGTCGCGCTCGCCGTGCTGGAGGAGACCGCCGAGTACCTGGGCGCGGGCCTGTCCGACCTGATCAACCTCTTTCAGCCCGAGCGCATCCTCATGGGCGGCTGGGCCGGCCTCCAGCTCGGCTCCCGCTTCCTGCCGTCCGTGCGCCGGCACGCCCTGTCGTACGCGCTGCGCCACCCGGCCGGGAAGGTGACGATCGAACTGGGCCGGCTCGGCCCCGACGCGGTCACCGTCGGCGCCGCGATCCTGCCGCTCGCCGACTTCTTCGCCCGCGGCGGCCGCCGCCCCGACCCGGACCCGCAGTCCCCGCCCCCCGCCTGGCACACGGCCCTCCGGGAACGCACCCCGCGCTAGGCCTGCCCGGCGTACCGGGGCGGAGGGAATCCGGCCGCGTCCGACAGCCGTACCGGGCCGGGGCGGTGGCGCACGCCCGTGCAGGGGGACTCCGCTCGAGCGAAGCCGGGAATGGGGGAGGGAGCGGGCGTGGACAAGCCGACGCGACGGCCCCGCGAACCCGGTGCCCCGCCGGGCCCGCCCGCGCGAGCCGGCTACGCCGAGGGCTCGTCCGGCACCGGTTGTTCCGGGTTGCCGGACGCCGAGTGCGGGGCGCCCTGGCGACCGGTGCCGGCCTCGTCCGTGTCCGGGACGTCGGACTCGGGCTCCCGCTGCTCGTCGGCCTTCTTCCCGCTCTCCCGTTCCGCGGCGGCGGGTGCGACCTCCCAGGGGTCCTCCCCGGGGCCGGCCTGCTGGTCCGGCAGGTCGCGGGGAACACCGGCGCCGTTCTCACCGGGCCCTTCGAGGCGGTGGTCGGTCACGACGCTCTCCTCTCGTTCGTGTGCGAGCCCTCGCGGGTACCTCCGCGAGGACCGGTCAAACCCGGTGCTCAGCCGACCTTGCGGCCCCGCATCGGTTCCGTGTCCTCCCCGGCGCCCTGCCGCACGCCCAGCAGGAACTCCTCCACCACCTGCGTCGCCGTGTGCTCCGGCCGCCAGCCGAGCTCCACGCGCGCACGCGTGCAGTCCATCAGCGGCAGCCTCAGCACCGCGTCGAACAGATGCGGCGAGGCGGGCAGCAGGCGCAGCCCCCAGGCGGCGGCGACCGCCGAGCGGGCGGCGGTGCGCGGCAGCCGCACCCGGCGCGTCCCGAGCATCTCCCCGAGCAGCTCCGCGTCGACCGCCGGCTCCGCGGCGAGGTTGAAGGCCCCCCGCGCCTCGGCGGACAGCACGGCCAGCCGGTAGGCGTGGGCCGCGTCGTCGGTGTGCAGCGCCTGCACCCGCAGTCCCGGAACGTCCGGGAGGGCGGGCAGCAGATCGGGCCGCGCCAGGGGGCCCGGCAGGAAACGGCCGCCGAAGATACGGCGCTGCTCGCTCCCCGACTCCCGCTTGAAGAGGAACGCGGGCCGCATCCGCACCACCCGCGTCCCCGGGTGATCACGCTCGAACGTGTCCAGGGCCCGTTCCAGGTACGCCTTCTCCCGGCAGTACGCGGCGTCCGGCCAGCCGTGCGTCGGCCACGACTCGTCCACCGCGTGGTCCTTCGGACCCGGTGAGTACGCCCCGACCGACGAGGCGTGCACCAGCGCCGGCACCCCCGCCTCGGCCACCGCGTCGAACACCCGCATGCTGCCGAGCACGTTGGTGCGCCAGGTGGTCGCCGGATCGTGCGTCGGCTGGAACGCCCACGCCAGATGGATCACCGCGTCCGCGCCGGTGAACTCCCCGACGAGATCGGACCGGTCCGAGGCCAGGTCCACCGCCGACCACTCGGTCTTCGGGGGCGACAGGTCGGGGATCCGCCGTGCCAGGCCCCGCACGGAGCCGACCTCCGGTTCCTGCGAGAGGACCTGCACCACGCTGGTCCCGACGTTGCCGGTGGCGCCCGTGACGACGACCCTCATGCCCGCTGTGCTGCTCACCTTCCCGCTCCTCTCGGCCGGCTGCTCCGCGGGTCGGCCGAGTACCCACCGGCCGAAGGCGTGCACGCCCGTCGGACGGGCCGAGCCGTGCGCCGCTGTCGTCGCTCGTGTCCGGCACACCACGAAGGGGAGCGCTCTCGAAGTCGAGCGACGCCCGGAGCGGGGCAAAAGGGAAGCCCCGACCGCGACGGGGGAATCACGGCCGGGGCGGCTCGGTGGTGGGCGCGGACGGCGGTCGCCTCTCGGCGAAAGGCTCCACAGGGCTTCAGCCGAACGATCGTCCCCGTGGGCGGATGGTGAGGCCCGGGGACACTGTCCCGTCCGCACCCACGATCGGTTCAACGGAGAACCACCTCCGGGTGTTCCGCGTCCGGCCGCTCGGGGGCGTGACGTGTGTCACCGGCCCCGGGTACCACCGTCGAGTTCGGCCCAGAGGTTCTCGGCCTGGAGCACCAGCGTGCCCAGGACGGCCGTCCGCGCGGCGCCCCGTCCGGCCTGTTCGCGCAGCCCGTCCTGGAGTTTTCCGTGCAGGTCCCGCATGACCGCCTCGGTCCGCTCGTCCAGGAGGGCGTCCCCGTGGGTGCCGCCGGCCGGCAGCCGTTCGGCCTCCGTGTGGCAGGCGTCGCCGATCAGCTCCAGCAGTTCCGCGTAGCAGCGCAGCACCGCGGCGTCCGGAGCGGCGGGCGTACGGTCCTCGTCGGCGGCCACCGCGAGCGTGCGGGTCAGCGCCGTGACGTGTCCGGTGACGCGGCTGAACCGCTCGTCCTCGTCCTCCGGCGGCAGCGCCGCCGTCGGCGCCCGGTACAGGGCGCGCAGGGTGCCCGAGGTCAGCCGCAGGCTCTCCCTGCTCCAGCCGCGGGCCGAGCGCAGCGCCTCCAGACGGTCCTGCAGTCGCGCCGCGGCACCGAGCCGGCCCGCGGCGGTCTGCGCGTCCCACTCGCCCTCGCGCAGATCCCCGGCGACGGCGTGCAGCACGTCACCCGCCTCGCGGGCGAGCGCCGCCAGGTTCTCCCGTACGTCCCGCAGGTGGATCGGCGGCAGGACCAGCGCGTTGACGGCGACGCCGATGACCGCGCCGAGCGCCGCCTGCCCCAGCCGGTGCCCGACGGCGACCGCGCTCACCGTTCCCGTGGCGATCGTGAAGACGGCCGTGGTGGCGGCGTAGACGCCCTGGTCGCCGAAGCGCGGCCAGTTCGACAGCAGCATCAGCACCGGCAGGCACAGTGCCAGGGCGCCCGTGGTGTCGCCGGTGACCGCCTGCGCCCCCGACGCCACGAGGGCTCCCACGCAGATCGCCGTGAACTGCCGCGCCGCCTGCACCAGCGAGCTGTAGACGGTGGCCTGCACCAGGACCAGCGCCACCCAGGGCGCCATCAGGGCCATCGGGTCGCCGAGCCACACCTGCGCCAGCAGCCAGGCCAGCAGCGCCGCCGCGGCGGCCTTCAGCGACTGGACGAGCAGATCCCGCTCCCGCCCGGGTCCCCGCCACGCGGCCCGCGCCGCCCGGCCGACGGACCGCACGTCCCACCGCACGGCGTCCCGCACCCGCGCCACCGGAGCCGTCCGCCCCGCGGCGTCATCCTGTCCGCTCTCTTCCCGCACACACGTCATGCCCCGCGGGTATCCCGGCCCCGGGGGATCTCATGCCAGGGGACTGTCCGACAGCGACGCCAGCAGATGGGCCGGGTCGTCGTAGACCGCGTCCGCGCCGGCCTCCTCCAGGTCGGCGCGCGGGATGCCGCCGCACAGCACGCCCACGCAGCGCACACCGGCACGGCTGCCCGCCTGCATGTCCCACACCGTGTCACCGACGAACACCGCCCGCTCCGCGGGCACCCCGGCCAGCTCCAGGGCGTGCTCGACGGGCTCCGGCGCGGGCTTGCCCTCCGCCACGTCGTCGGCGCTCGCCGTCGCGCCGATCGCCTCGTCCGCGTCGATCGCCCGGCGCAGCGCGCTCAGCTCGGCACCGCCCGCCGAGGTGGCGAGCACCACCGTCCAGCCGTCCCGGTGCAGCCGCTCCAGCAGCCGGCCGGCGTCCGGCAGCGCGGGCAGCCGGTCGAAGTACTGCCCGTACAGCGCCTTGTGCGCCGCGCTCAGCTCGTCGTCGCGGCCGGTGTCCCGGTCCTCGCCCAGCAGATGGGCGACCAGACCGGAGGAGGGCAGCCCCACGGCCCGGTGGACGGCGTGCATCGGCACCCGGTGGCCCGCCTGCCGGAAGGCCTCCCACCAGGCCGTCACATGCAGGTGGTTGGTGTCGACCAGAGTGCCGTCGACGTCGAACACGGCCGCCCGTTCCATACGCGCTCCTTCCTCGGGAGCGGTACGGGTACCACCCCGGCCGTCCGTCACTCCGGAGGGCGCCTCCCGCTCCGGGGCCACGCCGGCGGCTCGTCCACGGGCCGGGCGGTGACCACCCGGCCCGACGGCCCCCGGTGCTCCGGCGCGGTGCCCGAGGACGCCGGAGCGCGGGCCGCGCACCGCGGCCGCCGCCCGGCGGGCCGTCCTCGCTCCGGAGTTCCCGGGGCGCGTACGGCCGTACGGCGGACGCGGAGGTTGGCCCCGCGCCCGCCGGGGTACTGCGATGCCTCGCACCCACCGTCGCCGACCAGGAGGTCCGCATGTCCGTCCCCACCACCCCGAGCAGCAAGGTCGCCGTGATCACCGGCGCGGACTCCGGCATCGGCCGGGCCACCGCCGTACGCCTGGCCGCCGAGGGCATGGACGTGGGCATCACCTGGCACGGCGACCGCGAGGGCGCCGAGGAGACGGCGCGGGAGTGCCGGGCGCACGGGCGGCGGGCCGAGGTGGCGCACCTGGACCTCACCCGGCTGCCCGCCGCCGCGGACACCGTCGACGAGCTGTGCGACCGTCTGGGCCGTGTCGACGTGCTGGTCAACAACGCCGGCACGGGCACGATGACGCCCTTCCTGGACCTGGAGCTGTCGAAGGTGCGCGAAGTGCTCGACGTGGATCTGATCGGCCCGTTCCTGTGCGGGCAGAAGGCGGCGCGGCACATGATCCGGCAGGGCGACGGGGGCCGCATCGTCAACGTGACGTCCGTGCACGAGCACCAGCCCCGCGTGGGCGCCGCACCGTACTGCGCCGCCAAGGGCGGCCTCGGGCTGCTCACCCAGGTGATGGCGCTGGAGCTCGCCGAGCACGGCATCACCGTCAACGCGGTCGCCCCCGGCGAGATCGCCACGCCCATGACCGGCCAGGAGGACACCGACCCGCACACCGAGAGCCGCCCCGGCGTCCCCCTCGGACGGCCCGGTGACGCCCGTGAGGTCGCCGCGGTCATCGCCTTCCTCGCCGGACCCGACGCCTCCTACGTCACCGGTGCCTCCTGGAGCGTGGACGGCGGAATGCTCCGGATGGGTCCGCAGGCCGGGTCGCACCTGACGGGCGACGACTGGCGGCGGCCCTGAACGCGGGCGCGCCCGCACGCCGCGCTCGCACCGTTCGCGCTCTACCCTCGATGCATGACCGAAAGCGCGAGCCCGTACATGTCGCATCCGCGGATCATGGTGCTCGGGGTACAGCCCGGGACTCCGCCGTTCCGGATCGTGGAGATCGACGGACAGGTGGTCGGCGAGGCGAAGACCGTCACCGACGTGCTGCACGCCGCCGCCGCGTTCGGGATCACGGTCCATGACCTGGACGACCCGGACGTGGTCCGCTGGGTGGGCGGCGACAAGTTCACCTGGACCCTGCGCGGGGCCCCGCACACGCACGAACGGCCCTGACCCCCGCGGGAGGGACGCCTCAGGGGGTCAGGCCTTCGGGCGGCGCGCGTGCACGGCCCGGCTCAGGCGGCGGCCCACGAGCAGGTACCCGAGCAGCGCCCCGCCGGTGTTCAGGATGACGTCGTCGACGTCGAAGGCGCGTCCGGTCACCAGGGCGCCCTGCGCGAACTCCACCAGCAGCATCACGACGGCCGTCAGCACCAGCACCCGCAGGAATCCGCGCGTGCGCGGTGCGACGACCGGCGCGAGCACGCCGAAGGGCACGCCGAGCAGGATGTTGCCGCCGATCTGACGCACGGCGTCACGCAGCGCGGGCTGGTCCAGGTAGGCCCGCAGCGAGTGGCCCGGACGCAGATTGGTGTGGGTCAGCGCCTCCGAGGCGGGGGAGGGGTGCAGGGTGAGCCGGGCCAGGACCACGGCGAAGGCGACCATGAACACGAAGGCGCACAGCATCGCCAGCAACCGCGGGATCAGCGGCAGCGGGCGCCGCTCCGGAGCGTCCTCCGCGGTGCCGCGCCCGGACGGTCGCGGACGCCGGTGGAGCAGGGAACGCGGACGTGGGACGGCGCGGGCCATTCGGTCCTCCAGTAGTCAACTTCCTTGTGTGGTACGCCGGTTACCCCCGGCTGTGCGGGTCAGTCGCCGTAGCTGACCCGCACCTCCTCGAACCCCAGGGAGCGCAGCAGCCCTTCGAGCATCTCCGTGGTGTTGGTCTCGGCCCGGGCGACGAGTCCGCTCTCCTTCGCCGCGTCGCCGATGTGCCGCACGGCGAGCTTCTGGACGGCCTGTTCGCTGCCCGGGTTGTCCGAGAAGAGGTCGCCGAGCCGGTCGAACAGCCCGCGCTGCTTGGACACGGCGTAGGAGCGCTCGGGGTCCAGGGCCGGCTTGTCCAGGCGGGCGTGGGGCAGCCGCAGCGTGGCGGACGTGCGGTCGTCGTCGACCCGTACGTCGTCCTCGTCCAGCTTCCCGAGGTCGACGTAGGCGTCGACGCTCCCCGCGCCCACGTACAACGTGCGGCTGCCGCGGACGGCGTCCGGCAGGAACTTCGCGTCCTTCTCCAGGTCCACCACCACCTGGAAGTTGCCCGAGGCGGCGTCGTAGCGGCTGATGTCCTGGACGGACTCCAGGAGCGCGGGTCCGGAGCGGTCCTCGGTCTCCGTGCCGAACAGGTCCTTCAGGCCCGGCAGCACGCTCATCCGGAGCCCGGCGAACAGCACGACGAGCAGCAGCACCACCGCGCCGAGCGCCTTCGCCCATCCGGGCAGGCGCGCGGTCGGTCCCTTCACGGGAGTCGTCATGGCGACGGCCCTCCTTCCTCCTGACCGCATGCCCCCCGGTTCCCGGGTCAGACAAGGGAGTCGAGGAACGGGCGACCGCACCGGGAGCACGGAGGGGCGCACGGTGGGCGCCGGGTCGCGGACCCGGTGGTCAGACCGGGCCGGAGGCGGTCCCGGGCTGTTCCAGGGCCGCGTCCAGGGTCGGCCACGGCGGCAGCAGACGGGACGTGCCGGTGATCCGCAGCATGCGCAGGGTCAGCGGGTGGGTGCACACGAGGCGCAGCCGGTCGGGGCCGTCCGTGATCCGCTGCCGGGCCCGGTACAGCAGGCGCAGCCCGGAGAGGTCGAAGAACTCGACGTGGGTCAGGTCGATCACGATCCGGGCGTCCGGTTCGGCGGTCGCCGTGTCCAGGTGCGGGGCGATCTCCGCGGCCGCGGCGATGTCGATCTCACCGCGGAACTCCAGCACCGTGTGTCCCCGGTCGTGGCGGACGCGCAGGTGCCGGGTCAGCGGTGCAGGTTCGTACCGCACCACGTCATCGCCTCCAGCCTGCTCCGTGCAACGGGGAGCGGACCGGCCCCAACACCGGCCCCCTCCTTGCAAGTTACCTTCGGTCGAGTGCATTTGAGCATGTTCGATTGACATATGTCTTCCAATTGCGACCGAGTTCTTCCGAACCGGTCGGTCGGTCCCGGAAGCCCTCGTCGGAGCGTGACGGAACCCTCACTTCAGGCAGCGGACGAACTTGATCCACAGGGCTGCCGACCCGATAAGCTCCTTGTCAGCGCCGCGAGTTGACCGACCTCGCGACGGGTCGCTTCGTGGTGCGTACGCATGAGGGCGGTCCCCGTCGCACACCCCCCATTGCACACCCCCCCATGTTGCTTCGAAGGATGCAGATGGAACTCGCCACTCCGCCACCGGCGGCGCGGGCCCCTGTCGCCCGGTACGGCTGGTGGCTGATGCCGCTCGGCCTCGGCGGCGGGACGGTCGCCGCCGCGTCGATGAGTCCGGACCGGATCGGCACGGCCGTCCTCGGCGCCGCCGCGACGGCCGCCTGCTCCGTGTGCGTACGGCTCATGCTCCGGTACCGGATCCGGCTGCTGCGCGCGGAGGACGCCCACCGCGCCTCGCAGGCCGAGCACACCCGGCGGTGGCAGCAGCACATGGCGGACCAGGAGCGGAGGTTCACCGCCGAACGCACCACCCGGGAGCAGGAGTTCGAGGAGCGGCTGGCCGGACAGGCCAGGACCTACGAGGCGCGGCTCGCCGAGGAGGCCGAGGCCCGGCGGGAGCAGCTGGCCCACCAGCTGTCCGCGGTCGCCCGCCTCGCCGACGAGCAGCTCCCGGAGGCGATCGGACGGCTGCGCGCCGGTGACGCCATCGACGACCTGCTGCCGGGCGTCGACCAGTGCGCGAAGGTCGGCGCCGCCCTCCAGACCGAACTCCGCAAGCTGCTGCGCACCGCGCTGATCGGCCTGGAGGAGGAGTTCGACCGCTCCACCTCCGCCGAGCAGGCCGTCATCAGCATCGGCAACCGCATCCACGTACTGACCAGCAAGCTCCGCGGCCGGCTCCACGAGATGCAGGGCGAACACGGCCGGCTGCCCGCCGTCGCCCGGGGGCTGATGGAACTCGACCAGGAGATCGGCCCCGCCGACTGCCTGGCCGCCAGCATCGGCGTCCTCGGCGGTTCCGACCGGCCCGGCAGGCAGTGGCAGGAGCCGCAGCGGCTGCTGAGCGTGGTGCGCGGCGGCATCGGCCGGATCAAGGACTTCCACCGCGTCCAGCTGAGCCGGCTCCCCGAACTCGGCGTGGACGGCGGACTGGTGGACCACCTCACGCTGATCTTCGCCCACCTGCTCGACAACGCGGCCCGCTACTCACCGCCCTCGGAACCCGTGATGGTCTCCGGCCGCGAGGTCCCCAACGGCGTCGGCATCGAGATCCAGGACTCCGGCAAGGGCCTGAGCGAGGAGAAGAAGCGCGCGGCCGAACACGCCCTCGCGGGCACCGCGCCCGGGGCGGGCATCGGTGGCATCACCGAGGACGCCAACATCGGTCTGCGGGTCGTCGGCATCCTCGCCCGCCGCTACGGCATCCGCGTCACCTTCGCGGACTCCCCCTGGCTCGGCACCTCCGTGGTGGTCGTCGTACCGCACAAGTACTTCAGCCCGCTGCCCGCGACCACCGCGGCGGAGCTCCCCACCGAGCCCGGCCCGGCGTCGTCGGCCACCACCGCCGGACCGGCCCCGGACGCATCCGCCGAGCCCGCCGACACCACCCCCGGCGGACTGCCCCGCCGCCGCTCCAGGCGGACCGGCGCGGACGCCCCGGAGCCCCTCGCACCGGCCGGGCCGACGACGGGCGCCGCCGTGGCCGCCGTACCGCCGGACGCCTCCTTCACCGGCCTCGCCGCCTTCGCCACCGCCGGACGCGCCGGCGACCCGGCGCCCCGGACGCCCGGCGTCCGTGACACCCCCACCGGACGTGAGTCCACCGAGCACCACACCGAAGAGAGCGACCAGACCACATGACGCAGCAGGGAACCGACGTGAGCTGGGCGCTCCGCGACCTCGTCGAGAGCATCCAGGAGATCCGCTTCGCCCTCGTGGCCTCCAGCGACGGCAAGGCCATCACCTCCTACGGGGCGGACGACCCCGACGACGTCGACCGCTTCGCGGCGGTGGTGGCCGGCCTGCAGGCCCTGGCCCAGCCGGTCGCCGAGCAGTTCCCCGCCTACGCGGGACAGCTGCGGCTGGCGATGATCGAGGTCGACGGCGGCCACCTCTTCGTGGTCCGCGCCGGCGTGGAGACCTACCTCGGCGTCCTCGCCCGGGAGGGCCTGGACCAGGGACTGCTCGGACACCAGATGAGGGACCTCGCCCGCAGAATGGGCGAGCTCCTCGGGACCACTCCGCGCCTGGAGGAGCACTCTGGATGAGTGCTCCCCGCCGGCCGGCGGACCCGTCCGGTCTCGAGCGCTACTACGTCCTCACCGGAGGGCGCAGCGGACCGGGCGGCTCGGCGGCCGGACTCGACGTGGCGACCCTCGTCGTCTCCCGCCCGGGCTCCGTCCCGGGCCTGCAGCACGAGCACGAGGAGATCGTCCGGCGCTGCCGTGAGCCGCTCTCGGTCGCCGAACTCGGCGCCCACCTCGGGCTGCCGTTCAACATTCTCGCGGTGCTGCTGTCGGACCTGCTGGACGCGGGCCGGGTCGAAGCCCGTGACCCCGTCCCGGCACACGTCGCCGGGCGCGGGCCCGACCTCGCGCTCCTTGAGGAGGTACTCAGTGGACTTGAAAGGCTTTGACCGGCCCGGCCGGCACGGGGGCGGGGACATCCGCTCGGTGAAGGTGATGATCGCCGGCGGCTTCGGCACCGGGAAGACCACCATGGTCCGCTCGGTCAGTGACATCAGGCCGCTCACCACCGAGGAGACGCTCACCCAGGCCAGCGCCGGCGTCGACGACCTCATCGGGGTCGCCGACAAGTCGCAGACCACCGTCAGCCTGGACTTCGGCAAGATCGGCCTCAACGACAGCCTGGTGCTGTACCTGTTCGGCACGCCCGGACAGGAGCGGTTCTGGTTCCTGTGGAACGGGCTGTTCAAGGGGGCGCTCGGCGCGGTCGTCCTGGTGGACACCCGGCGGCTGGCCTCCAGCTTCCGGGCGATCGAGGAGATGGAGCGGCAGCAGGTGCCCTTCGTCATCGCCCTCAACGTCTTCCCCGACTCCAAGGACTTCCCGGTCGAGGAGATACGGGACGCCCTGGACATCCCCGCGCACATCCCGGTGGTGTCCTTCGACGCCCGTGACCGTGCCTCCAGCCGTGACGTGCTGGTCGCCCTGATCCGGCACCTGAAGGAACGCTCGGTCGTCGCCGGGGAGTCCCGATGAACGACCCGGACACCCCCCGCGGCTGCCCCGTCGCCCACCACGGCGCGGAGCCCGTCCGGCTGTACGGGCCGGAGGCGGCCACCGACCCGGCCGGCGTGTACGAACGGCTGCGCGAGGAGCACGGCCCGGTGGCGCCCGTGCTCCTGGAGGGCGAGGTGCCGGCCTGGCTGGTGCTCGGCTACCGGGACGCCCGCCGGGTGCTGGACAACCCGCGCCAGTTCACCCGGGACGCCCGCATCTGGCGGGACCGGATCGACGGCCGTGTCGACGAGAACTCACCGCTGGTCCCGATGCTCGGCTGGCGTCCCGACTGCGTCTCCCAGGACGGCGAACCGCACCGCAGGCTCCGCGCGGCCGTCACCGACGCCCTCCAGGCGGCGGCCGGCCGCGGCATCCGCCGGCACGCCACGCACTACGCCAACAAGCAGATCGACGCGTTCGCGGACACCGGGCGCGCCGACCTGGTGCACGACTACGCCGATTACCTGCCGATGCTGGTGCTCAGCCGCCTGCTGGGGCTGCCCGAGGCGGAGGGGCGCGACCTGGTCGAGTCCTGCGCACAGGTTCTCAAGGGCGGCGAGGACGCCGTCGCCCACGACGCGCGCATCCAGGAGATCCTCGGCGAACTCGTCGTGCGCAAACGCTCCGAGCCCGGCAGCGATCTCGCCACCGCCCTGCTGGAGCACCGCGCAGGGCTCGACGAGGACGAGGTCGTCAGCCATCTGCGTCTGGTGCTGATCGCCGCGCACACCACCACCAGCAACCTGCTGGCCCGGGTGCTGCAACTGGTCCTCAGCGACACCTCGCGGCTCTCCGGGCTGATCAGCGGCCGGCTGAACGTCTCCGAGATCGTGGAGGAGGTCATGTGGGACAGCCCGCCGCTGGCCGTCCTGCCGGGCCGCTTCGCCGCGAGCGACCTGGAACTCGGCGGTCACCGCGTCCAGGAGGGCGACCTGCTGGTGCTGGGGCTCGCCGCGGGCAACCGGGACCCCGAGATCCGTCCGGACGCCGGGGTGTCCGTCCAGGGCAACCAGGCACACCTGGCCTTCAGTTCGGGTCCGCACGAGTGCCCCGGACAGAACATCGGACAGTCCCTCGTCGAGATCGCCGTCGACGTCCTGCTGCACCGGCTGCCCGGACTGCGGCTGGCGGTGGAACCGGAGGAGCTCAGCTCGACCGCCTCCACCTGGGAGTCCCGGCTGGACGCCCTGCCCGTCGAGTTCGGCGGGTGACGCCGCTGCCCGGCCCCGGCGGCGGCCGGGCAGCACGGCCGTCTCACACGGTCAGCAGATCGTCCACGGAGCCCCGCCCGGCCTGTTCCGCGGTGGCCACCGGGCCCTCCTTCGCCGCCGCGTACCGGCCGGTGGTCAGCGCCCACTCGTAGTTGCCGTTGATCCAGTGCTGGATGGCCTCCACGCCCCGGCGCACCCGGTCGCGCTCGTCCGCGTCCAGCCCGAGCTCGTCGCACATCCGCGGCACCCGCGCCTCCAGCTCGACGTACTCCGCCAGGCGCGCGGTCGTCATGGTGTACGCCTCGGCGGCGGCCTCCTCCCAGGAGCAGCCCCGCTCCCGGTGCAGGACGGCGACGAGGTTGTGCCCGTCACCGCGGCGCCGCTCCCGCTCGAAGGAGTGGATGTCGTTCATGAACCCGATGGTGTCCGCGGCCAAATCGCGCAGGCGCTCCATCAGCGGATGCGCCATCGCCTGCGCCGGGACCTCGAAGCCGCGGCTGCGCTCGCCCGCGTCGATGCTGTGGTGGATGCCGACGGTACGGCGCCGGAAGGCCGCGTACTCGTCCAGGCCGAGCGTCCCGGCCAGCCCCCGGGCGGCCAGGTCGACCTCCTCGCAGTGCGCCACCAGGAACCGCCCCCAGGAAGCCGCGAACCGGGTCTGCCAGGTCAGGGACATGCCATCCGAGAGATGCGCCCAGACCTGGGCCCAGGCCAGGGTGATGGGGCAGGCGACCCGGGGGGCGCTCCCCGCCGGCCGCAGCGGGGTCACGATCAGTTCCCGGGCCACCTCGGCTATGCGCTCGGCGCGGTCGGGCCGCGCGGGGTCGAACTGGTCGTCGAAGAGGAACGCGAGGGAGAACCAGTTCATCAGGACGACCAGGTCCTCGGCCGAGGCGTGGGGATACGTACGGGCGGCGGCCTGGGACAGGTCCCAGGACCGGTACTCCTCGAAGCCGGCCCGGCTGCGCACCAGCCCCATCTCCCACACCCAGCGCAGATGGCGCGCCCGCGCGTACTCCAGATGGTCGTTGACGGGGGTGTCGAAGGGGAGATCGAACCGTACGTCCTGGGACATGTGTTTCCTTTCGGGAGGCGGAACGCAGAGTCCCCCCGCCCTGCGAGCGGGCGGCCGTGACGACGGCCGCCCGCGCACTCGAACTCGACTTCCTCTTACGGAAGTTGAATCGACAAGCGCTATGAGGATGCCCCAAGATCGAAAAATCCGCACCGTGACGGCCGGTGATCTTCGTTACTGCACGCGGCAGTTGGCGCGCGTACGCTCACGCGTCCCCCGGAAGTCACCTGCCACGGAGCCCGGTTGAATCCGGCGAGCGGGGACAGGTGTCACGTACAGGGCGGGGCGGGAGCGCCCCGCGCCCCCGGACTCCCGAGGAGGAGACATGACCCTGGTGACGGCCGGAGTGGTGGTGCTCGACTGTGCCGAACCCGAGAAACTCGCCGAGTTCTACAAGGAGTTGCTGGGGGCGCGGGACGTCGACGCCCACGTCAACCGGGTGGAGATCCGGGCCGCCGACGGTTTCCGCCTGGCGCTGCGCCGCGACGTGAACGCGACCGCCCCGAGCTGGCCCCGTCCGGAGAACTCCCTCCAGGCGCACCTGGAGTTCGTGGTGGACGACCTGGACACGGTGGAACGCCTGATCGTGGGCCTCGGCGGGCGCCCGATGGAGACGGGCGACACCTCGGGACCCACCGGGGAACGCGGCTACGCCGACCCGGCGGGCCACTCCTTCACCGTCCGCCGGGGCACGTCGACGGCGCCCAAACAGGGCTGACCCGCCGTCGGGGGACGGCGGGCCGGCCGTACGGACGCGTCAGTCGCGGCCGCCCTTGTCCGGGACCGGCCAGGTGCCGGTGGAGCGTTCGATGGCCTTGGCGCCGGCCCGGTCCACGGCACTGCGCACCACCGCGAAGATGGCGCCCTGGATCGCCGCGGCCAGCAGGATCTCCCCCCAGCGGCGGTCCCGGTCCAGCGCGTCCGGCGCGTCGTCCTCGTGCCGGATCACCTTCCAGGTCTTCTGGAACGCCATTCCCGCCATGGTGCCGCTGGTCCAGCCCAGCACGAAGCCGATCGGCTTGTACGCCAGGGGGAGCTTCTTCTTCGCCATGTGGATCTCCTAGCTCGGCTGCGTCGTCTCTCGTCGGTGGGTGGAGTGCCGGCGGACGGACCGGCGGTCAGGGGTGGTCAGGGGCGGCCCCGTGCCGGCACCTCCTCACCGGCCCGCACCGGACCGGGCGCGGTGCCGTCCCCGAACGGCCGGCCGCCCAGCTCCGCACGGTGGTGGGGCGCGGTCCAGCCGGACAGGTCGGGACCGAGGGGCACGATGCCGGAGGGGTTGATGCCGGTGTGCACCCGGTAGTAGTGCCGCTTGATGTGGTCGAAGTCCACGGTGTCGCCGAAACCGGGCGTCTGGTACAGGTCGCGGGCGTACGCCCACAGCACCCGGTTCTCCGTCAGCTTCCACCGGTTGCACTTGAAGTGGCCGTGGTACACCGCGTCGAACCGCACCAGCGTGGTGAACAGCCGGATGTCCGCCTCGGTGATGGTGTCGCCGACCAGGTACCGCTGCCGCTCCAACCGCCCCGCCAGCAGCTCCAGCCGCCGGAACAGGGCCGTGCACGCGGCCTCGTACTCCTCCTGGTCCGTGGCGAAGCCCGCCCGGTACACGCCGTTGTTGACGTCCTGGAAGACGTCGTCCGTCACCGCGTCGATCTCCTCGCGCCGCGCCCGCGGATACAGGTCGGGCGCCCCCTCGCGGTGCAGGGCCGTCCACTCGGTGGCGAGGTCCAGGGTGATCTGCTGGTAGTCGTTGGTGACCAGCTTCCCGCTGGGCACGTCCACGACCGCCGGCACGCTCACCCCGCCCGGGTACTCCGTCTCGCGCCGGTCGTACGCCTCGCTCAGGTACCGGATGCCGAGCACCGGGTCGCGGCCGTCCGGATCCAGGGTGAAGCGCCAGCTCCGGTCGTCCTGGACCGGGTCCGTGACGGCCAGGGAGAGCGCGTCCTCCAGCCCGAGCAGCCGCCGGGACACCAGCGCCCGGCTCGCCCACGGGCAGGCGCGGCTCACCACGAGCCGGTACCGCCCGGCCTCCACCGGCCACCCGTCCCGCCCGTCCGCCGTGATCCGGTCCGCGAAGTGGGCCTTCGACCTCTTGAACTTCTTCCTGCCGTACGAACTGTTGCCGTCGCCCCCGTCGTCACGGCCCATGGTGCCCTCCTAGTCGCCGTTCGGATGTCCCTGTGACCGCGTTCCCCGTTTTCCGCCGACGGCACGGTATGGCCTGGGCCGACCGGGGCAATCGGCCGAAGGTGAGTACTCGATCGGATCGCAGAACCCGGATCACCGTGCTGGTGGCGCTCGCGGCCAATCTGGTGATCGCCGTCGCCAAGGCCATCGGCGGACTGGCCGCGTCCTCCCCGGCGTTGCTGTCGGAAGCGGCGCACTCGGTCGCCGACAGCCTGAACGAAGTGTTCCTGCTGGCCGCGCTGCGGCGCAGCCGTCGCCCGGCCGACCGCCGTCACCCGTTCGGCTACGGCAAGGAGCGGTTCTTCTGGTCGCTGCTTGCGGCCGTCGGGATCTTCGTGATGGGCGGCTGCTTCTCGTTCTACCAGGGCGTCGAGGCACTCAGGAGCGGGGGCGAGGAGGACCTGGACGGCTATGTCGCCGGACTGGTCGTGCTCGGCGTCGCCCTGCTCGCCGAGGGCGGCTCGCTGCTGCGCGCCCTGTACCAGGTGCGCCGGCAGGGCGGCCTGGGCGGCGGACTGCGTGATCCGGCGCTGCGCACGGTGGTCGCCGAGGACGGCACCGCGGTGGTCGGCGTCACCCTGGCCGCCGTGGGCATGGTGCTGCACATGGTCACCGGACAGGTGGTGTGGGAGGCGTCCGCTTCGCTCGCCATCGGCGGGCTGCTGGTCTACGTCGCCTTCCGGCTCGGCCGCGACGCCCGCGACCAACTGATCGGCGAGGCCGCCGACCCGGAGGCGAGCAACCGGATCCGGGAACTGCTGTGCGAGCAGCCCGAGATCGACAGCGTGGAGGCGCTCTTCACCATGAAGACGGGCCTGGACACCGCCCTGGTGGCCGCCCGCGTCGACCTGGTGCCCGGTATGGACAGCGAGCGGGTGGAGGAGGTCGCCGTACGCATCAAGCGGGCCGTCGCCCGTGCGGTGCCCGAGGCGGAGCAGATCTTCCTCGACGTCACCGAGCGGGGGGACCCGGAGGCGCGGGAGGCATGGGAAAGCCCCGCCGCGACGGGGGAGCGCGGCGGGGCCTGAGGCACGGATGCCCGGCGGCCGGTGCCTCATGCGCACCGGGGCGGGGATTTCTCCCTCCGCCCCCGCCGGACCCGTGTCCGTCAGCCCTGCTCCCGCCGCTCCAGCACGAAGACGGGGATCTCACGGTCCGTCTTCTCCTGGTAGTCGGCGTACGGCGGAAAGGCCGCGACGGCGCGCTTCCACCACTCGGCCTTCTCCTCCCCGGTGACCTCACGGGCCGTCATGTCCCACTTGGCCGGTCCGTCCTGGAGCTCGACGTGCGGGTCGGCCTTGACGTTGTGGTACCAGACCGGGTGCCGGGGGGCGCCGCCCAGCGAGGCGACCGCCGCGTACCGCCCCTCGTGCTCGACCCGCATCAACGGGGTCTTGCGCAGCTTTCCGCTTTTCGCGCCCCGGCTGGTCAGCACGATGACGGGCCTGCCCTGCAGGGTCGTCCCCTTCGTGCCGCCGGAACTCTCGTACAACTCCACCTGGTTGCGCACCCACTGCGTGGGACTGGGGTCATACTCGCCTTGGAGAGGCATGGCATCCATCCCGTCGTTCTCGTGTACCGCGGTCGAGTCGGTCACTCCTGCAACACCACCGCACGCCGGATTCATCCGAACCGGGCCCCGGCCTCGCCGTCCGACGTCTTCGGCGGCACCTGTACCGGGAGGAGGACCGCGCGCCCGAGCCGCCCTCGCCCGGCCGCTCCACCAGGACACGCTCACCGCACCCGTCGCCGGCGCCTCCGGGCCCACCACACCGAGGACGCCGTGGCCGCCGTCGAACCCGAACCGGCCGACGAGGAGCGCCGGCAGCCGTACGTCCCCCGTCCGGTCAGGGCCCGGTGCCCGGCTCCAGCACCGTGAGGAACACCGAGGACGCGTTGCCGGACACCGGGACCGCACCGGCCTTCCACGGCACCTTCAGGGGGTCGCGTTCGTCCGGTGGGGTGACGAGGAGCGCCGCCGGGACGGCCGCGCGGGCCCCGCTGACACCGGTGCTCGCGTAGCGCAGCCCTGCCCAGGCACTGGCGCCGGGCGCCAGGGTGACGGTCTCCGGGTCACCGGGGGTGCGCTTCGGGTCCCGGCCCAGCTGCTCGCCGGCCGCGTCCACGAAGGCGGCGCCCGGATGGCCGTACAGGGTGCAGGTGCGGGAGGAGACGTTCGTCAGCACGACGGGGAAGTTGCGCTGTCCCGCACCCGGGTCCATCCGGCCGACGGCGGCGCTCAGCTCGGCGGTGCGGCACCGGGACGCCGAGCGGTCCGTGGGCCCGGCGGACGTCGGGGACCGGTCGTCCGCGGAACGGGCGGCGTCGCTCGGGACGGCGCCGCGCGGGGAGTCCCCGGCGGTCCGTCCGGCGGACGCGGAGGGCCGCGGGGTGGAGCCCGCCGTTCCGTCCTCGGTGCCGCAGGAGACCAGCGCGCCCGACAGGACCAGCGCGCCCACCACCGACATGCCCGCGTGCCGCGACCCGTTCGCCATGGTCCACCGCCTGTCACATCTCGTCCACCAGGGCCAGTTCCGCCCAGATGGTCTTGCCGTCGGCCGTGTGCCTGCTGCCCCAGCGCTGGGTGAGCTGGGCGACCAGCAGCAGGCCCCGGCCGCCCTCGTCCCAGGTCTTGGCCCGCCGCAGGTGCGGCGCCGTGTGGCTGGTGTCGGACACCTCGCAGATCAGCGTCGAGGCGTCGTGGATCAGCCGCAGCCGGATGGGCGGGGCGCCGTACCTGATGGCGTTGGTGACCAGCTCGCTCACCACCAGCTCCGCGGTGAACGACGCCTCGGTCAGCGCCCAGGTGGCCAGTTGGTCGAGGACCTGCTTGCGGACGGGGGCGACCAGTGCCGGGTCGGCGGGGATGTCCCAGGTGGCGACCTGCGCGGCCGGCAGACCGTGGGTACGGGCCAGCAGCAGGGCCACGTCGTCCGTCGCGCCGCCCGGCGCGAGCACGGTGTGCAGGACCCGGTCGCAGGTCTCGTCGAGCGGTCCTGCGGCGTTGGACAGCGCCTCGCGGAGCAGGGCCTGACCGACCTCGGTGTCCCGCCCGCGGGACTCGACCAGCCCGTCGGTGTAGAACGCCAGCACCGCGTCGTCGGGCAGCTCCAGCTCGACCGACTCGAACGGCAGCCCGCCCAGGCCCAGCGGCGGCCCGGAGGGCAGGTCGAGGTGCCGGGCCGGACCGCCCGGCGGGATCAGCACCGGTGCGGGGTGCCCCGCCCGGGACAGGGTGCAGCGCCGCGACACCGGGTCGTACACCGCGTACAGACAGGTCGCGCCGACCTCGCCCGACGCGGGGTCGCCGCCCGACTCGTGGGAGAGGTGGAGGACCAGGTCGTCGAGGTGCGTGAGCAGTTCGTCGGGTGCCAGGTCGATGTCGGCGAGGGTGCGCACCGCCGTGCGCAGCCGGCCCATGGTCGCGGACGCCTGGATGCCGTGTCCGACGACGTCCCCGACGACCATGGCCACCCGCATCCCGGACAGCGGGATCACGTCGAACCAGTCGCCGCCCACACCGGAGCGCGCGGCCGGCAGATAGCGGGTGGCCGCCTCCACGGCGCCCGTGCGCGGCAGGGTGCGGGGGAGCAGGCTGCGCTGGAGCGCGAGGGTGGTCTCGCGTTCGCGGGAGTAGCGGCGGGCGTTGTCGATGCAGACGGCGGCGCGCGCGGTGACCTCCTCGGCCAGCAGCACGTCGTCGTGGGTGAACGGCTCGGGACGGGTGAAGCGGGTGAAGGCGGCCACCCCGAGGGTCGTACCGCGCGCCTGGAGCGGGACGGACAGCATGGAGTGGACGCCGAACTCCCGGACCTGCCGGGCGCGTGTCTCGTCCACCGCGAGCCACGGGTCGAGATCGCCGGAGGGCACCGAGGCCACGATGCTGTGGCCGGCGATCAGCGAGTCGGCCTGGGGCGCGGCGGCCGGGTAGACGACCATCTCGCCCGTGCGGGCGACCGCCTCGGGGCTGCCCGGCGTCAGGGACTGGTGGGCGACCCGGCGCAGCGAGACGGGCGTGGTCAGCGGGCCGACGGGCTCGGCTCCGGGCTCCTCGGGCTCCAGCAGGTCCACACTGACGAAGTCGGCGAGCGCGGGCACGCACACCTCGGCCAGTTCCTGCGCCGTCCGGGTGACGTCCAGGGTGGTGCCGATGCGGATGCTGGCCTCGTTGACCAGCTGCAACCGCTCCCGCGCCCGGTACTGCTCGGTGAAGTCGTGGGCCGTCGCGCACACGCCCCGCACCCGGCCGGACCGGTCGGTGAGCGGTGCGAGCCGGGCCAGCCAGGCGTGCGCGCGGTTCTCGCCGGTGGCCTTCATGTACGTCTGCATCTCGGCCGGCCGGCCGGTGCGCAACACCTGGCGCAGCTGGCGCTCGAGTTCGGTGTGCTGCGGCCGGCCGCCGATGTCGGTGGGCCTGAGTCCCCGCAGGTGGGGGGCCGGCAGCCCGAGGAGGTGGGCCATGGCGTCGTTGACCCCGCGCAGGCGCAGCCCTTCGTCGAAGACCATCGTGGCGCAGGGCGACTGGAACACGGCCGTCCTGACCAGCGGATCGTCGGGCAGTTCCTGGTCCGTGGCGTCCAGCGGGGTGACGGCGAGCCACTCTCCCGGACCGTCGTCCGCCTGTCTGTGGTGGGCGAGCAGCCACACCGTGACGGCTGAGCCGTCGCGGTGCCGCAGGGCGAGGGTGCCGCTCCAGCGGGCGGCCGGGAGCCGGGGCGGACCGGAGCCCTCGGCCAGCAGGTCGGCGGCCGGGCGGCCGACGACCTCCTCGGCCGTGTGTCCCAGCAGCAGGCGCGCACCCTCGCTCCACCGCGCGAGCGTGCCGTCGGCGGCGATGACGGCCCGGGCCGTCACGGCATCGTCGAACGGGTCGTCCGGCCTCATCGTCGCCACTCCATCGCGCACACTCACCGTGAACCGGTGTATCGCCTGAGTTCCAGCCTAGTGGGTCGCGGCCCGTCGCGGACTGCGAACCTCCGCTCCGGATGACCCTCGCCAGTCCTGTCCCAACCGTTGACGGAGTGTCACACCTGCCACAACCATGGTCCGCGTACGGAAATGGGAGCGCTCCCATTTGTGTTTCCGCGCCCCGCACCTCCCCAAGAGGAGCCCAGACGTGAACAGACGCAGAACCGCTCTGCTGTCCCTGACCGGACTGCTGGCGACCGCGCTCACCGCCCTGCCCGCCGCCCCGGCCGGGGCGGACGAGGTCGAGCAGGTCCGCAACGGCACCTTCGACACCGGCACCGACCCCTGGTGGGCCTCCGCCAACGTCACCGCGGGCCCGTCCGACGGCCGCCTGTGTGCCGACGTCCCCGGCGGCACCGCCAACCGCTGGGACGCGGCCGTCGGCCAGAACGACATCACCCTGGTGAAGGGGGAGTCGTACCGCTTCTCCTTCAGCGCGACCGGCTCGCCCGCGGGCCATGTCGTGCGGGCGATCGTCGGCCTGCAGGCGGCGCCGTACGACACCTACTACGAGGTGTCCCCGCAGCTCAGCGTCTCCGGTGACACCTACTCGTACACCTTCACCTCGCCCGTCGACATCGCTCAGGGCCAGGTCGGCTTCCAGCTCGGCGGCAGCGCGGACCCCTGGCGGTTCTGCGTGGACGACGTGTCCCTGCTGGGCGGCGTCGCCCCCGAGCCGTACGAGCCCGACACCGGGCCCCGCGTCCGGGTCAACCAGGTCGCCTACCTGCCCTCCGGGCCGAAGAACGCCACCCTGGTCACCGACGCCGGCGAGCGGCTGCCCTGGCGGCTGAAGGACGACGACGGCCGGGTGGTCCGCAAGGGCTGGACCGTGCCGCGGGGCGTGGACGGCTCCTCCGGGCAGAACGTCCACTCCCTCGACTTCGGCTCCTACCGGGGACGCGGTACCGGCTACACCCTGGTCGTGGACGGCGAGACCAGCCGGCCCTTCGACATCGACGGACGCGCGTACGAACGGCTGCGGCTGGACTCGGCGAAGTACTACTACACCCAGCGCAGCGGCACCGAGATCCGCGACGACCTGCGCCCCGGCTACGGCCGTCCGGCCGGACACGTGGGGACGGCCCCCAATCAGGGCGACGGCCAGGTGCCCTGCCAGCCGGGCGTCTGCGACTACACCCTCGACGTCACCGGCGGCTGGTACGACGCCGGCGACCACGGCAAGTACGTCGTCAACGGCGGCATCAGCACCTGGGAGGTACTCAGCACCTACGAACGCGCCAAGCACGCCCGCACCGGCGAGGCGGACAAGCTCGGCGACGGCACGCTGAACATCCCGGAGAGCGGCAACAAGGTCCCGGACATCCTCGACGAGGCCCGCTGGGAACTGGAGTTCCTGCTGAAGATGCAGGTCCCCGAGGGTGAGCCGCTGGCCGGAATGGCCCACCACAAGATCCACGACGAGCAGTGGACCGGGCTGCCGCTGCTGCCCAGTGACGACCCCCAGAAGCGGGAACTGCACCCGCCGACCACCGCCGCCACCCTGAACCTCGCGGCCACGGCCGCCCAGGCGGCACGGCTCTACCGCTCCTACGACAGGGAGTTCGCGGCCACCACCCTGGCGGCGGCCCGCAAGGCCTGGTCGGCGGCCCTCGCCCACCCGGACGTCCTCGCCGACCCGGACGACGGCATCGGCGGCGGTGCCTACCCCGACGACACCGTGGCCGACGAGTTCTACTGGGCCGCCGCCGAGCTCTACATCACCACGGGCGAGCGCCAGTTCGGGGACCACGTCCTGAACTCCCCGGTGCACACCGCCGACATCTTCGGCCCGCTCGGCTTCGACTGGGCGCGCACCGCCGCGGCCGGCCGGCTCGACCTCGCCACCGTGCCGAACCGGCTGCCCGGCCGCGACAAGGTCCGCCAGTCCGTGATCAAGGGCGCCGACGGCTACCTGGCCACGCTGAAGGCCCACCCGTACGGCATGCCGTACGCGCCGGCCGGCAACGTCTACGACTGGGGCTCCAGCCACCAGATCCTCAACAACGCGGTCGTCCTCGCCACCGCCTACGACCTCACCGGCGCCTCGAAGTACCGGGACGGCGCGCTGCAGAGCATGGACTACATCCTGGGCCGCAACGCCCTGAACATGTCGTACGTCACCGGCTACGGCGAGGTCAACGCGCACAACCAGCACAGCCGCTGGTACGCCCGCCAGCTCGACCCGAACCTGCCGAACCCGCCCGCCGGAACGCTCTCCGGCGGACCCAACTCCAGCATCCAGGACCCCTTCGCCCAGTCGAAGCTCCAGGGCTGCGTCGGTCAGTTCTGCTTCATCGACGACATCCAGTCCTGGTCCACCAACGAACACACCATCAACTGGAACGCGGCCCTGACCCGCATGGCCTCCTTCGTGGCCGATCAGGGCTGACACCCGTACCGGCGGGGGCCGACGGCCACTCGGTCACCGATCCCCGTCGGTACCCCTTTCTGTACGGTCTGACCTGCATGTATTTACGATTCAGTACCCGCGCGGTACCGTGAGAGCATGCCAGCTCTCAACGTGGAGTTCAGCGACCGCGAGCTCGAGGACCTGCGGCAGATCGCCAAGGAGCGCGGTACGTCCATGAAGGCGCTCGTGCGGGAGGCGGCCGCGGCGGACATAGCACGCCACCGCGCCCTGCAGGAGGGCGCGGAAGCCTTCCGCCGGTTCTTCGCCTCCCACGCCGACGAATTCGCCGCGGCCTTCCCGGACGACGAACCCTCCGCCAGTGGTGCGGGACGGGCCGCCTGACCGATGGCACCCGTGCTCCACATCGACGTGCCCTGGCTGCTCCAGCGGCACGAGGAGGTCCTCCCGGACCAGCCCGTCGTCAACGACTTCTCCGCCCTCGTCGCGGCCGTTGCCCGTCATCGCGTGGACCCGCCCCGGCTGGGCGTCGACTCCGATCCGGCCTGGCGGGCGGCGGCCCTGCTGCACACCCTCGCCGTGCTCCGGCCGCTGCCCTCGGCCAACGCCCGCTTCGCCTGCGCCACGGCGGTCGCGTACATGTTCGTCAGCGGGGTCGGCATCGACCCGCCCTACGGCGCCCTGGTCGATCTGGCGCGCGACCTGATCTCCGGCGAGGCGGACGTGTACAGCGCGGCCGACCGGCTGCGCTCCTGGCAGATCTGAACCGCGCGGGGACGGGCCGCGCGGGATGCCGGGGCTCTCGGGCTCTCGGGCCCCTCGGGCCGCCGGCCGGGGGCGGGAGGACCGGGGCCGGCGGCCGGGCGCGCGGAAGGGCCGCCGGCTCTGCGCGTGACCTCCGGGAAGGGCCGTGACCGGTTGACCACGCTCCGGCGTGCGCCGGGGCTCCGGAGCGAGCGCGGAGTCCGCACGGGGTGCGGAAGGGGCCCGGGCGCCCCCTGGGGCGTCCCGGCTGTGAACGGCGCGAAAACCCAGGCCGAAAGCCGCGGTGAGAGCGGCGGACCGTGTTTCCTTTCTGACATTTTGTCAACGCGCGGATGTTGCCCGGGCGCCTTGTTGGCCGAGCGCGGGTTGTGCGAGAGTGAGCCACCCGTGCGGGGGGTAAAGGCCGGGGGCGCACGCGAGTCGGTGAACCGGGTGATTCGCCGTCGGTGAATTTCCTCCCCCCGTGCCGCGCCAAAGAGGTATGCACCAAGCGGTCTCCTTTTCGGCGTCGGAAACCCTCGAATGTCACATGCGCTGTGGGAAGGAACCATCTCAGTGCACACCCCCCACCCCCCTCGCCCCCCGTATCCGCCGCCCGGCGGGGACCGGGGGGAATCCGACGAGTTCCTCGCCGTCCGGTTGCGGGGCCGTCCGGAAGGTGAGGCCGCCCATTCCGTCGCGCTGCTTTCGGCACGGCACTGGCAGTCGATGCACGACTACGCGGCCGTCTGCCTCGCCTCGTCGGGGCAGCTCGCCGCCATGGTCACCGCGGCCGCCCTGCACCGGGTCCTGGACCGGGTCGCCGTCGGCGAATCGGCCGTCGCGCTCCGGCCGGTGCTGCTGGTGGGCGTGCGGGACACGGTCCGCGAGTGGGCCGCGGACGATCGAATAACCGGAGTTATGCCGGAGCTGCAGAAACCGGCGGGCGGGCGCGGCATGCGCGCGGCGACCACCATGACTCCGGAAAACCGCGCACTCGCCCAGCGGGCATTCCGCTCGCTGCCCGCACCCGCGCGCTGTTTGCTCTGGCACGTCGAGGTCGAGGCCGAGCCGATTTCCGTGCCGGCCGGTCTGCTCGGCATGGACCCCGACATCGCGTCGGGCGCACTCGAACAGGCACGTGAAAAATTCCGTCAAGGATGTGTCCACGCCCATCAGGAACTGGCACCGACGAAGGACTGCCGCTTCTACAACCGCCTCCTCGACGTCCCCATCCGGCGGGGCGGGGCCCTGCTGCCGGACGTCCGCCAGCATCTGGCGGAGTGCCGCTACTGCCGGAACGCGGCCGAACAACTCAGCCACTTCGAGGGCGGGTTGGGCACGCTGCTCGCCGAGGCGGTGCTCGGGTGGGGGGCCCGGCGCTACCTCGACTCGCGCCCGGGGCGCCTGACGGCCGGCCCACGCGGCGGACGCACCGCCCGCCGGCGCCGGGGCGGAGACGGGCGGCCCGGCAGCGGCCGGCACCGCGTGCTCTCCCGCATCCCCGTGCCCGGACGGCTGACGGGCATCGCGTTCCCGGACCCGGTGCGTTCCACCAGGACCCTGCTCACCGGCATCGGCGCGGTCTCCGCCGGAGTGCTGGTGAGCGTGCTCATCGCCGGGCCCTCCACCCCGGACGGCGGTGCCGCCGACCCGACGGGCTCCACCGGAGCGGCGGGCGGCCGCGCGGTCGTGCCGTCCGCGTCCCCGCCCGGCGCCGCCGGGCTTCCCACCGCACCGGGACGGACGCGGCTGCGCAACGTGGCCTCCGGCCTGTGCCTCGACACCCGGGGCGAGCCGCAGGACGGCTCCGGGACCCGCCTTGCGGACTGCTCCTCGGCGTGGACCCAGCAGTGGACGTACGAGGAGGACGGGCTGCTGCGCAGCGTGGCCGACCCCGGTCTGTGCCTGGACTCGCACAAGGACGCCGGTGTCGTCGTCCTCGGCACCTGCGCCGACCCCGGCGACCGGCGGGTCGACGACGTGCGGTACGACCTCACCGTGCAGGGCGAACTGGCGCCCCGCTGGGACGTCCAACTGGCCCTCACCCCGGCGACCCCTGACGCGAACGCCGACATCGTCGTCAAGGTACGCGACCGGACCGTGAACCAGCGCTGGACCCCCGAACCGGTACGGACGGCCACGGGCTCCCTGTCCATCAGCGGCGCCGGCACCCCGGCGGCCCGGCACGTGGAGCTGACCGAGCCGGTGACGTGACCCCCGGGCCGGGGCGGGGATCCGGCCCGGGAGGCCGCCTCGCCCCGGCCCGGGACGTGCCGTGGTGGCGCCGCACCGCGACGGTGCGGGGCCCGTGCAGGGCTTCGGCCCGGAAGACCCCTGCCCCGACCGCCGGCACGCGCCGTAGCGGTGCGGGCCGGGGCGGGTCAGCCCGCTGCCCCCGTGAGGGCGTCGGGACCGATCGTGGACGGGGTGGCGTGGCCCGACAGGGCCATGGTGAGGTCGAGTTCGGCGAGCAGGCAGCGGATCACGTGTTCCACCCCCGCCTGTCCGTCGAGGCCGAGCCCGTAGACGTACGGACGCCCCAGCAGGACCGCCCGCGCGCCCAGGGCGAGGGCCTTGAAGACGTCGTCGCCGGTGCGCACCCCGCTGTCGAAGAGCACGGTGAGCCGGTCACCGACGGCCTCGGCCACGCCGGGCAGCGCGTCCGCCGCGGCGATCGCCCCGGCCACCTGACGCCCGCCGTGGTTGGACACCACCACGCCGTCCATCCCGGCGTCGGCGGCGAGCCGCGCGTCATCGGGATGGAGCACGCCCTTGAGGACGATCGGCCCGTCCCAGTTCTCCCGCAGGAACGCCAGATCCGGCCAGGACTTGGCGGGATCGGCGAACATGCCGACGAAGTGCATCACCGCCGCGTCCGGGTCCTCGTGCACCGGCTTGGCCAGCCCTGCCCGGAACGCCGGGTCCGAGAAGTAGTTCGCGGTGCCCACCCCGTGCAGGAACGGCAGATACGCCTGGTCCAGGTCGCGCGGGCGCCAGGACAGCAGGGGAGTGTCCAGGGTGACGATCAGCGCCGTGAACCCGGCGGCCTTCGCCCGGTCCAGGAAGCTCCGGGCCACCTCCACGTCCTTCGGCCAGTACAGCTGGAACCAGCGCTCCCCCTCGCCCATCGCCTCCGCGACCTGCTCCATCGGCGTGCTGGACGCGGACGACAGCACGAACGGCACGCCCTGCGCGGCCGCCGCCCGGGCGGCGGCGGGCTCGGCGTCCGGATGCATGATCGACAGCACCCCGACCGGCGCCAGCGCCAACGGCGCCGGCAGCGCGCGGCCCAGCACCTCGACCGACAGATCACGCTCGTGCACGTCCCGCAGCACGCGCGGCACGATCCGGCGGCGTTCGAACGCGGCCCGGTTGGCGCGGGCGGTGCTGCCGTCGCCCGCGGAGCCCGCCACATACCCGGCGGGCCCCGGGCCCAGCCGCTGCTCGGTCAGCTCCTCCAGCCGGGTCAGATCGGTCGGCAGCCGGGGCACGGCCCTCGTCATCCCGTTCAAGTAGATCTCGTACTGGAAGTCGGCCCAGTGCTTCGCCATCCGCCCCGCCCTGTCTCCTCGAGCCACGCCGTTCCGGAGCATACTGGCCGGTATGTGCGGGGTGCGTCCAGCGCCGGGCGGCCGTGGATCAGCGGGCGGCGGCCGTCCGCAGGACCCGGGCCAGTTCGCGCGGCCGGGAGAACATCGGCCAGTGCCCGGTGTCCATCGTCACCAGCTCCCAGTTCTCGCTCTTCAGTGCCTCCGCCACCGACGGCAGCGGCTCCTCCCCGTCCAGCAGGCACTTGACGTACGTCGCCGGCAGCTCGCCGAGCGGTCGCTCCAGCACGGCCGGTTCGGTGAGCGTGGCGCCCGGGTGCGGGGTCGATCCGGCGGTGAACCGGGCCGTCTGTTCGTCCGTCAGGTCCTGGCCCGCGCAGTCGTCGGCCTCCGGGGGCGGCCAGAACCCGCCATGGGCGTCGATCGCCCGTCGGGCGCCGTCGCTCGGCCAGCCGTACAGGAACGACTCCCCGTCCACGGGCACGTTCGCGTCGACGAACACCACGCGCCGCAGCCGCTCGCCGATCCGCTCGGCCGCCTGGCCGACCGGCACGCCGGAGTAGCTGTGTCCCACGAGGACGACGTCCCGCAGGTCGAGCCGCCCCACCTCGTCCACGATGTCCTGGACATGGGTCCACTGCCCCGCCGGCACCCCCTGCCTCTCCGCGAGCCCGGACAGCGTCAGGGGATGCGCCTCGTGTCCGTCCGCGCGCAGTTCGGCCGCCACCTCGTCCCACGCCCACGCCCCGAGCCAGGCGCCGGCCACCAAGATGAATCGAGTCATGCCCGCACCGTAACGAACGCCACCGACAACGCCGTTCACCCGCCGTCGGCGCCGGGCTCCGCCTCCTCCGGCTCGTTGTCCGGCCCCCGGTCCCGCACCCGCCGGACGTGTTCCAGCGACTCGCGCAGCTCGGTGAGCCAGTCGTCGGTGTGCTGCTGGACCAGGCGCACGCACCAGGCCAGCGCCTCGCTGCGGCTGCGGGCCACCCCGCCCGCGATGAGGGTGTCGAGGACCTGCCGCTCCGGCTGGCGCAGCCGGGTCATGACGGGCGCGGCCACATGCGTGAAGAGGGCGCGGTGCCCGTCGCACTCCACGCCCCAGGACACCTTCCGGCCGAAGCGGTGCTCGGCGTCCCGGGCGACCGCGATCCGGTCGTCCCGGGTGCGTTCCCGGAACTCCTGGACGCGGCCCTCGACCGCCGCCTCCCGTTCGGCCGGCGAGGCGCCCTCCGCCGGCCGGGGGCCGGGAATGCGGCCGATGACGATGATCTCCTCGCGGTCGACCGTGACCTCGGTCAGCTCCTCGAAGAGACCGTCGGGGATCCGGCCGGTGAACCAGCCCCGCAGTTGCTCTCGCTGCTCTGCCGTAATCATGTAATGACGATTACTCGCCCTGTCCATGAACACAAGGCGTCGCGGAACGGTCCGCGGAGAGCGGAATCGGAATGTTTCAGGCCGATTGACGAGCAGCCGCATTCCGGCCATCTGGCCACTTCGCGTGCTCGGAGTCCGTGCGGTTACAGGGCGGCACCCCACACCTTCCGTGACTTCACGCCACTGATTCAATACGCAAGGTTACCGAAATCCGCATGCCCGATGTGAAGTTCCGGCGCGGACTCGGCAGACTCCGGCACGCCGGTTCGGCACCGACCGAGCACGAGCCGGCGACTCGTCGACACGAGCGGAAGGATGCACACAATGCGGAACACCGCGCGCTGGGCCACCACCCTCGGCCTCACGGCCGCAGCCGTCTGCGTACCCCTGTCCGGGGCGGCGCCGGCCGCTGAAGGAACCGACCCGTCCGCGCTCTACGCCCCCTCGGCCCTGGTGCTCACCCTGGGCCACGGCGACAGCGCGGCGACCGTGACGCCGGAACGCGCGGTCACCCTGACCTGTGCCCCGGGCCCCTCGGGCACCCACCCGGCCGCTGAGGACGCCTGTGCGGAGATGGACCGCGTCAGCGGTGACCTCGACGCCCTGACGATGAGCGAGGGCGTCTTCTGCACCAAGCAGTACGACCCGGTGTTCGTCACCGTCGACGGGGTGTGGCAGGGGCAGCGCGTCTCCTACGAGCGGATCTTCTCCAACGCGTGCGTGATGAACGCTCACGGTTCGAGCGTCTTCGCGTTCTGAGACCGGGATCGCACGGTTTCCCGTGACCGCGCGGCGGCCGGCGGACTGGGGAGTACCGGCCCTCTCGCGGAACGTGCGATCCCGCGCAAGGAGGCCGGCGGGCGGAGTGGGGCCGCCCGCCGGCCTCCGGGCTTCTCACGGGCCCTCGGCCCCAGGACTCACGCCCGGTCCCGGTGGCTGGTGTCGCACCACGGATACCGCCGGCTGCGGCGGCAGGTGCACAGGGCCACCCGGAAGCGGTCGGAGGCGACGACCGTGCCGTCCTCCAGCTCGACCTCCACCGGCCCCTCCACCAGCAGCGGCCCCTTGCGCCGGACGGTGACGCGACGCGGGGTGTCAGACGGGGAGTTCGGCACGGATCACCACCAGTTCTTCCTTGTCCTCGGACCCGGACAGCAGCCCCCGCTCCCGCAGCCAGTGCTCCCTGCCCCGTACCACCGGGCCGAAGGCGATGCGCCGGCGCCGGATCACCGCGGCCTTCGTCCCGGCCGCCCGCAGCTGTCCGATCGTCAGCCCGGGGTCGCTGAGCGCCGACTGCACCAGCAGCAGGACGCCGCCCGGCCGCAGCAGCGCGGGCGCCTCCCGGCAGATCCGGTCCAGGACGAGCCGTCCGTCACCGCCCGCGTCCCAGGCCCGGGCCGCACCCCGCGGCAGCGAGGCGCCGCCGGGCGCCGGAACGTACGGCGGATTGGCGAGGATCAGGTCGAACGACTCACCCCGCACCGGCGCGAACAGGTTGCCGCGCCGGACCCGGACCGGCACGCCGGCCCGCAGCGCGTTCAGCCGCGCCGCGCACACCGCCCGCCACGAGACGTCGACCGCGGTCACCCGGCAGCCGCGCCGGGCGGCCCCGACGGCCAGCGCGCCGGATCCCGTCCCCACGTCGAGAACGTCCGCGCCCGGAGGAACGGGCTCGTCGGACAGGGCACCGGCCAGCAACTCGGTGTCCTCCTGAGGGGCGTACACGCCCGGTGGCGCCAGTGGACTCACGGACCGCCGAGTACCCCCGCCGTCAAGAAGCATGGGTGAACTCCTGGGACAGGGGAGTGCGCAGCGACGACCGGCCGGCGCTCCAGTCCGCGAGCAGCCGGTCGCCGAGGCGGTCCTCGGCGAACACGGTGGCGTCGACACCGAAGGCGATGTCCGCCGCGAGGTGCGGCTCCACCTCCAGCAGACCGGCCACGACCTCGTGGCGCACCACCTGCTCGTGCACCGCGTCCGCCTCCACGTGCTCGTCGTAGAAGTGCTCGGCGGCGGGCCCCGCGCCCGTGCGGCGCATCGCCTCGGCGAGCCGCCGCGAGCCGGGCGACGAGGTGATCTCGACCGTCGCGAAGTGGCCCACCAGCGCGCCCCTGAGGGAGCGGTGCAGCCCGAAGAGGGACATCAGGTTCACCGTCACGAGCAGTTCGGCGCAGGCCGCGTCGAGGTAGCGGCCGTACGTCGTGTCCAGTCCCAGGTCCGTCATCAGGTCGGCGAAGAGACGGGCGTGCACCCGGTCGGCGCGGCCGCCGCCGTACTCGTCGAACTCGACCGCCGCCATCGCCGCCTTGGCCCGCCCCCACAGCCGGGGGAGCACCCACGCGTGCGGGTCGGCCTCCTTCAGGTGGTACAGGGACCGCTGGGCGGCGTACTCGCGAAGGTGCCACAGCTCGCCCTTGTCGCGCAGGAAGTGGCTGACGCCCGCACCGTCCACCGGTTCCACCAGGATGCCGGCGAGCGCCTCCTCGACGCCGTCGTGCCGCCGGGCGTCCGCGCGGAGCGCGGTGAGGAAGCGGTCCTCCAGGGCGGCGCGGACGCGCAGCAGCTCCGGGTCCCACTCGCGGTCCGCCGCCACGCCCGCGAACCCGCGGTAGTGCAGCTCGTAGCACAGGTACAGGGCGAGCTGGAAGTCGTCGCCGTACACGGGGGCGGCGGCGATCTCCTCGTCGGGCGGCAGCGGGCCGGTGGCCCGCAGATGGTCCTCGATGGCGCTGCTCAGGGGGCCGCGTGGTGCGGGCAGCCGGGGTTCTTCACGGGTGTGCTCCATGCGCCCCGGGTACCCGGACGGCCCACGGGCATCCGTGGTCGCGTGGCAACCGGCCGCCCGCGGGGTATCCCGTGTCCACATGAAGGCACTAGTGATCAACTGCACCCTCAAGAAGTCACCGGAGACCTCCAACACCGAGGCGCTGTGCGGGACCGTCACCGAGCAGCTGGAGAAGGACGGCGTGGAGGTCGACGTCGTCCGCGCGGTGGACCTGGACATCGCTCCGGGCGTGGTCAGCGAGGCCGTGCACGAGGGCGACGCCTGGCCGGGCGTCCACGAGAGGATCCTCGCGTCCGAGATCCTCGTCATCGCCTCGCCGACCTGGCTCGGGCAGCCGTCGTCGGTCGCCAAACGGGTCCTGGAGCGGATGGACGCCATGCTCTCCGAGACGGACGACGACGGCCGGCCGGTCGCCTACAACCGGGTCGCGGGGGTCGTCGTCACCGGCAACGAGGACGGCGCGCACCATGTGATCAGCGAGATCACCGGCGGTCTGCAGGACATCGGCTACACCATCCCCGGCCAGGCGTGGACCTACTGGAACCAGGGCCCCGGCCCCGGACCGAGCTTCCTGGAGGGCGGAAGCGGCCACGACTGGTCCCGCAGGACGGGCCGCGCCATGGCCGCCAACCTGCTGGGCGTCGCCCGGGCCCTGGCGGCGCGCCCCCTCGGCCCGCCGCCGCAGTAGGGAACCCGCGGTGACCCGGGCCGGTTCCGCCGCCGTAGGGGCGTGACGGCACTCGGCCGGCTGCCCGCACAGCGGGCCCGCCCGGCCCGGGGCACGGCGGAAGGAGGCTCCTCGACCGGTGCGGGTGCCCGCCCGGGCCCGGGCGGGTCCGACCGGCGGCTTCCCCGACAACTCGTCCGGCCTCGCCAGGGGTTGCCGCCTCACGGGACTCCTGCCGTGCGGGCTCGCACCCCGGGGGGACGCGGAAGCGCCGGTGTCCGCCCACGGGCGGACACCGGCGTACATCCGGGGGCCGACACCGTTCAGGCCGTGGGCGGACGCCCCGGGCGGGATCCGCTGCCTAGCCTCACCGGTATGAACCATCTGCCCCGCGGCGCAGCCGCCGCTTTACTCGGTCTGTCCCTCGCCCTCCTCGGCACGGGCGTGGCCCAAGCCGCGTCACCCGCGTCCACGGCGGTGCCGCCGGCCGCCGAGACCGCCCGCGCGCGCCTCGAACTCCCCCCGCCAACCGGGGCGTACGCGGTGGGCCGTGACACCCTGCACCTCGTCGACCGGAACCGCCCCGATCCCTGGGTGCCGGAGGCCGGGGCGCGTGAGCTGATGGTGTCGATGTACTACCCGGCACGGCCCGGCGGCGGCCGGACGGCTCCGTACATGACCGCCGCCGAGGCCCAGGCCTTCATCGACGACCGGGAACTGACCGACGTGGTGTCCGCCGGGACGCTCAGCCGCACCCGCACCCACGCCAGCCCCGCCGCCCCGCCCGCACGCGGGAAGTACCCGCTCGTCGTGCTGTCGCCCGGATTCACCGCCAACCGCTCCACCCTCACCCTGCTCGCCGAGGAACTGGCCAGCCAGGGGTACGTCGTCGCCGCCGTCGACCACGCCTACGAGTCGGTCGGCACGGCCTTTCCCGGTGGGCGCCTCCTGGACTGCGTCGCCTGCGAGAAGATCGCCCCCGGTGGGTACGGCGTGGTGCCCAGGGGCCGGGCCGAGGACGTGTCCTTCCTCCTCGACCGGCTGCTCGCCGACCGGCACCCCGCCTGGCGGCTCGCCCGCATGATCGACCCCGCGAGGATCGGCATGGCCGGCCACTCCATCGGCGGCGCCTCGGCCGCGACGACCATGGCGGGGGACCGGCGGGTCCGCGCCGGGGCCGACATGGACGGCTCCTTCATGGAACCGGTTCCGGCGGAGGGCCTGGGCGGGCGCCCCTTCATGATGCTGGGCACCGGCGACGACGACCGCTCCTGGACCCGCGACTGGCCGCTCCTCGACGGCTGGAAGCGCTGGATCGACGTCACCGGCGCGGGACACTTCACCTTCACGGACGTGCCCGTCCTCGGTGACCAGCTCGGCCTCCTGCCGCCGGAGGAGCCCTTGTCGGGCAAGCGGTCTCAGGAGATCACCCGCGCATATGTGACAGCCTTCTTCGACCTGCACCTGAAGGGCGTGGACCGGAAGCTGCTGGACGGGCCGACCGCCGAACACCCGGAGGTGGTCTTCCACACGGAAGGCTGAGGCGGGTCCACCCGAGCAGCGCCTCCCGGCGCCTGCGACGGCGCCCGGCGCCGCGGACCCGGACGGACCGCACGCCCGGTACCACCGGCACGATGCCCGGGACCGGCCCTCCTCGTCCGAGTCCGCGGACGGCCGCGTCCGCCGCCCCCGCGCCGGTCCGGGGACATCGCGACGGCGCGCCCGGGGCCGTCCCGCACGCGTTCACGCGGCCGGAGCGGAGCCGGCGGTCCGCGCGGCACGGCCCCTTCGGGCACCGGTCCCGAACGACGTCCTCCCGCGGTCCGGGACCGGCCGGACGGGACCTAGTCGCCCCGGGACTCCTCCTGCGCCTCGGTGTTCGGGGTGATGGCGTCCCCGGCCTCGCCCCGGTGGCGGCGCCGCTCGGCGGGGTCCTCGGTGCGCCGCTCGGCCTCCTCAACCTCGCGCAGCACCTCCTCGACGGCCGTCTCGGGCTTCTCTCGGTCGTCCCGCTCGGACACGGGCTCTCTCCTTTCGTCGTACGTCCGGGTCAGCCGCGCGTGGTGGCGACGCGCAGCGGTACGGGGCCGGCGGCCGCCGTCTCCTTCTCGTTGAGGCGGATGATCTCCGCCCACCAGGACGGGCCGTCCTCGATGTGGCGCAGCAGCACCCCCTCGCGCAGCGCCCAGGGGCAGATCGTCACCGTCCCCAGGCCGGTCAGCTTCATCGCCGTGTGCCCCACGACCGCACCCGCCAGGCTCTGCGCGGAGCGCGGGGCGGAGATCCCGGGCAGCCGGGCGCGTTCGGCGGCGGGCAGGGCGGCCAGCCGGTCGATCGCCCCCCGCAGGTCGGCGCAGGACAACTCCCGCTCCACGAACGGACCGTGCCGTCCGGGCGCGGCTCCGCACAGCCGCCCCAGCTGCTGGAAGGTGCGGGAGGTGGCCACCGCCGTACGGGGCCCCTCCCAGCGGATCCGGGCCGCCACGTCCCGCAGCTGGTGGCGCACCCGCCGGCGCAGCGCCCGCACCTGCTCCGGGGAGGGCGGGTCCGCGTCCCCGAAGTACTCGTGGGTGAGCCGGCCCGCTCCCAGCGGCAGCGAGGCGACGAAGTCGGGCAGCCGGCCGCGTCCGAAGGCGACGTCCAGCGAACCCCCGCCGATGTCCAGCAGCGCCAGCGGCCCGCAGCGCCAGCCCATCCAGCGCCGGGCCCCGAGGAACGTGAGCTCGGCCTCCACCTCGCCGGGCAGCGTGCACAGGTCGACACCGGTCCGGGCCCGGACCGTGCTCAGCACCTCCCACCGGTTCGGGGCGCCGCGCACCACGGCGGTCGCGAACGCCAGGGGGCCCGACGCGCCCCACCGCGCGGCGGTCCTGTCCGCCGCGGCGACGGCGTCCACCAGGCGCTCCACGGCCTGCTCCGGCACCGGCTCCCCGGGCATGACCTGCTCGGACAGCCTGAGCGGCCACTTCGCCGTGTGCACCGGCAGCGGCGCACCGCCCGCCGTGTCCGCCACGACGAGTCTGACGGTCTTCGATCCCACATCCATCACGCTGGTCCGCATGGCCCGTGGGTACCCACTTACCGCGCGGAGCAACGGGCGGGCCCCCGCATATGGCGAAGACACGTCCCAGGCGTGACCGGACGGTTACCACCCGTTGACATGTGGGTCACGGCTGCCCGACACCTCACGCCAGCTGCCGCCGGACCAGTTCGTGCAGCCGCCCGCCGGTGTCGGTGAGCAACCGGGCGGGCGGACCCTGCTGGACCACCTTGCCGCCGTCCATCACCACCACCCGGTCCGCGTCGAGGACCGTCGACAGCCGGTGCGCGATGACGATCCGGGTCGCCTCCAGGGCCTTGGTGCTCTCGATGACCGTGCGCTGCGTCTCGTTGTCCAGGGCGCTGGTCGCCTCGTCGAAGAAGAGGATCCGCGGCCTGCGGATCAGCGCCTGGGCGATCATCAGCCGCTGCCGCTGGCCGCCGGAGACCGCGCCGCCGGACACGAGGGTGTGCAGCCCCATCGGCATCCGCCTGATGTCCTCGGCCAGCCCCGCCATCTCCGCCGCCGCCATCGCCTCCTGAGGCGTGTAGGGCTCGCTCCCGCAGATGACGTCCAGGATGGACCCGGTGAACGGCTGCGCGTGCTGGAGCACCACACCGCACTGCCGGCGCACCGCCGACCGGTCGAGCGCCGCCAGGTCCTGACCGTCGTACAGCACACTGCCGGAGACCGGCCGGTCGAAGCCGATCAGCAGCCGCAGCAGGGTGGACTTGCCGCAGCCGCTCGGGCCGACCACCGCCACGAACTCGCCCGGCCGCGCCTCGAAGGACACGTCGTCCAGGACCAGCGGACCGTCGTCGGAGTAGCGGAAGGACAGCCGCCGTGCCTCGACCGCACCCGACAGCGGGCCCGGCCGGGTGCTCGCCGCGCGCACCTCGGGCGTGGCGTCCAGCACCGGCTTGATCTGCTCGAACAGCGGCAGCGCGGCGACCGCCGAGACGAACGCGCCGGTCAGCTGGGTGACCGAGGTCAGCACCATCGTCACCGACGTGTTGAAGGTGAGGAACTCCGCCGCCGTCATCGAGCCGCGCGCCGGACCGGCCAGCAGCATGAACATCGCCAGCGTGACCAGCGGCAGGTAGACCGCGCCCAGCACCGCCGTCAGGTTCTTGATCCGGCCGGCCTTCTGCTGGAGCTCGCGGCTGCGGGCGAACTCCGACGCCCAGGCGGCGTACGCGTAGTTCTCCGCCGCCGCCACCCGCAGCTTCGGCAGCCCGCGCAGCGTCTGGAAGGCCTGGTTGTTCAGCTTGTTGGTGAGCACCACCAGCCGCCGCTGCCAGCGCACCTGCCACAGTCCGAGGCCCAGGAACACGCCCGCGACGACGACCAGCATCCCGATCGCGGCCAGCGCCATCGGCACGCTGAACCACAGCAGGATCCCCAGGTTCATCGCTCCCACGGTGACCGACTGGGCCACCGTCGGACCCACCCCGGCCAGCGTGCGGCGGATCGCGCTGACGCCCATGGCCGCGCTCGCCAGCTCACCCGTCGAACGCTCGGTGAAGAACGTGGTCGGCAGCCGCAGCAGCCTGTCCCACACGGCCGGCTGGAGCGTGGCCTCCACCCGGCCCTCAAGACGCAGCAGGGTGAGGTTCTGCAGCAGCATGAACGCGGCGGCCACCACACTGCTGAGGATCACCGCGAGGCACGTCTGCACGATCAGCCCGGTCTGCGCCTTCGGCACGAACTCGCCGAGCACCTTGCCGGTCGCCAGCGGCACCAGGGCCCCGATCGCCACCGTCACCAGACCGCTCAGCAGCAGACCCGTCAGATCACCCCGCGTACCCGTCATGCAGAACCGCAGCAGCCGCAGCGGGCTCAGCCGCCGCTCGGGCAGCGGACGGTAGAACATCACCGCGCGGGGCTCGAACTCCCCGGCGTTCGCCTTCTCGACCGGCGTCTCACGGCCGGTCGCGGGATGCACCGCCACATAGCCGCCGCGCCGCCACAGCAGCGCCACCGGCGCCCCCGACAGGGCCCGGTGACCCACCAGCGGCCCCACGTCGTCCCGCCACCAGCGGCCGTCCAGCCGTACGACACGGGTCCGCACCCGGGAGGCCAGGGCGATCTGCTCGACCGGATCGAGCCGGTCCCCGCCGGTACCGGACTGCGCGGGCGCGGCGAGCGTGATCCCGGCCGCCCGGGCCACCAGCTCGCAGGCCGCGTACGTGGCGTCCGCGTCGGCCGCCGTCGTGCGCCGCCCCGACCGCTTGCCGATCGCGGCGAGCAGCGTCCGGTCGGCCCGGTCACGGACCGCCTCACCGGCCGCGATGCCCTCGGCGGTCCGCGTCTCGTGCGTGTGCTCCAGCTGCTCGATCCACCGGTCCAGCGTGGTCATCAGCCGGTACTGCTGGTCGACCATGCTCTGCCACAGCGCCGGATCCATCAGCAGGTCGGCCGCCGCCTCCGCCCCGTACAGCGAGCCGTACTGCACACTGCCCGGCGGGACCTGCATCCAGAACACGTCGTCGTCGCTGGGCGCGGTGGCCCGCTCCGTGGCCATCGGAGCCTGGAACAGCACCGCCAGACCGCGGCCCGCACCGAGCGCCAGCGCGTACTCCAGGGGGCTCGTCGTGGGCGGCACGTACTGCGGGTTGCCGTACTCGTCGTACGACCAGGTCTGGGTGCTCGCCGGCTGGTACAACTCGCGCAGGGCGATGCGGCGCACCACGCAGTTCCGCAGCGGACGCGCCACCAGCGTGTGCGCCGGGCCGGTCACCGGGCCCAGCACCAGCGAGCCCGCCTCCAGCCGGCCCAGATGGTGCCAGTGGCCCTGCCGTTCGGCGTCCACCGCGAACAGGTCCACGGCACCGGACACGATCAGCCACAGCGTCTGCGGCCCCTCCAGGTCCAGCCGGCCGGACCCGGAGCAGTCGATCGGCGTGCCCAGCGACCCGAGCGCGCCCAGGACGAGGTCGCCGCCCTGACCCTCGTGCACGGTCGTCATCTCATCGCTCCCTGACCAGCGCCGCGTACGCGCCGCCGCGCGCCACCAGCTCCTCGTGCCGTCCGCGCTCCACGACCGTGCCGTGGTCCAGGACGACGATCTCGTCGCTGTCGCGCACCGTGCTCAGCCGGTGCGCGATCACCACGCAGGCACAGCCGCGCCGGCGCAGGTTGTCCATCACCACCAGCTCGGTCTCCGCGTCCAGCGCGCTGGTCACCTCGTCGAGGACCAGGATGCTCGGCCGGCGCACCAGCGCCCGCGCGATCTCCAGGCGCTGGCGCTGACCGCCGGAGAAGTTCCGGCCGTCCTGCTCGACCGGGCTGTGGATGCCGCCCGGCCGGCGCAGGACCACGTCGTACAGCGCCGCGTCCTTCAGCGCCTCCACCACGGCCTCGTCCGGGATCGACGGGTCCCACAGCGCCACGTTGTCCCGGACGGTGCCCTCGAAGAGGAACACCTCCTGGTCGACGAAGGAGACGGAGGCGGCCAGCGCCCCGCGCGGGATGTCCTCGATGCGCTGCCCGTCGATCCGGATCACGCCCTCCCACGGCGCGTACAGCCCCGAGATCAGCCGGGACACCGTGGACTTGCCGCTGCCGGAGCCGCCCACCAGCGCCACCTGCTGCCCGGGACCCACCGTGAGGTCGAAGCCGGTCAGCAGCGGCTTGTCCAGCGGGTTGTAGCCGAAGGTGAGGTTCTGCAGCTCGACGTGGCCGTGCAGGCGGCGCGTCGACTCGCCGGCACCGGGACGGCCGTAGAGCGGGTCCGCCCGGAAGTTCTCCACGTCCTTCAGCCGGGCCACGTCCGCGGCGAAGTCCTGGATCCGGCCCGCGACGCCGTTGAGCCGGGTCAGCGGGGCGGTGAAGCGGGCGACCAGCGCCTGGAAGGCGACCAGCAGACCGACCGAGACGTGTCCCTCGACCGCCCGCATGCCGCCGATCCACAGGATCAGCGCGCTGTTGAGCGTGGCGAGCGTCGGCGCGACGACGCCGAGCCAGGCGCTCGGCACCCCGAGCCGCTGCTGCTCCTCCAGCGTGGTGGCGTGCTGCCCGGCCCACTTGCGGAAGTAGCCGTCCTCCCCGCCGGTCGCCTTGAGCGTCTCGATCAGCTGCAGACCGGTGTACGCCGTGTTGGTGAGCCGTGCGCTGTCCGCGCGCAGCTTCGCCGTACGGGTCGCGCGCAGCCGGATCACGATCCGCATCGCCACGATGTTCAGCAGCGCCACGCCGATGCCCACGAAGGTCAGCTGCGGGTCGTACGTGTACAGCAGCACCGCGTACAGCACGACCACCACCGCGTCCACGCCCGCCGCCGACAGGTCGCGGGCCAGCGTCTCGGCCACCGCGTCGTTGGACTGCAGCCGCTGCACCAGGTCGGCGGGGCTGCGCTGGGAGAAGAACGTCACCGGCAGCCGCAGCAGATGGCGCAGAAAGCGGGCGCTGGACAGGGTGGAGGAGATCAGCCGGCCGCGCAGCAGGTTGGCCTGTTGCAGCCAGGTCAGCACCAGCGTGAGCAGCACACAGGCGCCCATCGACGTGAACAGCACGTCCAGCGTCGAGGTCCGGCCGCCGATCAGGAACTCGTCGATGAAGGTACGGCTGAGCCCCGGCACCGCCGCGCCGACCGCGACCAGCAGCAGGCTCGACAGCACCACCGCGGGCATGGTGCCCGCCGTGCCGCGCAGCCGGGCCGGCATCGCGCCGAGCACGCCCGGCCTGCGGCCGCCCCGGGTGAAGTCCTCGCCGGGCTCCATCACCAGCACGACACCGGTGAAGCTGCCGTCGAACTCCTCCAGGGGGACGAACCGCCGCCCCTTGCCGGGGTCGTTGACGTACACCCCGCGGCGGCCGAACCGGCGGCCCATGCCGTCGTAGACGACGTAGTGGTTGAACTCCCAGAACAGGATGGCCGGCGCCGTCACCTCGGCGAGGGCGGCCAGGTCCATCTGCATGCCCTTGGCGGTCAGCCCGTAACCGCGGGCCGCCTTCAGCAGGTTGCTGGCGCGCGAGCCGTCCCGCGAGACGCCGCAGGCGATGCGCAGCTCCTCCAGCGGGACGTGCCTGCCGTAGTGGCCGAGCACCATCGCCAGCGAGGCGGCGCCGCACTCCACGGCCTCCATCTGGAGCACGGTGGGGGTGCGGACCGTCTTCGCACGGGACGTGGGCACCGTGCGCTTCGGCGGGGCGGCCCGGCGCCGGCCGCGGGTCTCCCGGGCGGTGCTCACGGCAGCAGCCAGTCGACGGGGCGCCGGTCGGCCAGCCGGATCGAACCCGTGGCCAGGGTCATCGAGGTCAGCTCGAACGGCGGGCCCTCCGCGGAGGACCACGCGTAACCGCTCTTCGTGCCGGACGACCTCTCCAGCTCGACCGTGACCGCCACCGGCCTGCCCTTCTCGGTGAACTGCTCGCCGAGCTGGGCGTCCCCGAGGAACGCGGCGATCTGCTGGGGGGACTGCGCCGAGCGGTCCACCGACTTCACCTCGCCGTGCAGCACGCCGTACTCCTGGCTCGGCACCGACTGCACGGTCAGGTCCACGGAGGCGTGCGCGGGGATGCCGGCGGCGCTCTCGGCGGGGACGTACACCGTCGCCTGCAGCGGGGCCTCCGCACGGGCGACCTTCTCCACGGCGGCGACGTTCGCGCCGGTGGAGATGATCTGCCCGGTGCTGGCGGCGAGCGCGGTGACGCGGCCCGCGTCGAGGCTGCGGACGACCTTGTCGCCCTGCTCGGTGCCGACCTTCAGGACGGGGGAGCCGGCGGGCAGCCGCTCGCCCTCCTCGGCGAGGACGGCGGTGACCTGGCCGGCGACGGGGCTCTGCAGGACGTAACTGCCCTGCCCGTACGTGAGGACGGCGGGCGCGCTGACCGTGGAGGACACCGAGCCGGTCACCGCCCACACCGACGCGGCCGCCATCGCGACCACCGTCACGGAGAGCACCAGCCAGCCCTGCGGACGCGCGAAGCGCACCGGGAGGTCGAGTTCCTCCGGTGACTGGAGCCTGGCGAGGGCCTGTTGGCGGAACTGCACGGGTCTTCCCTCACCTGTGTGAACTGTGCGGCATGACGCGGGGGCTGTGGAGGCGCCGCGAAGTCCCGGAGCCGGGGAGTGGCTCCGGGACTTCGCGGCACAGGGGCGCGATCAGAGACCGGCGACCAGGTTCGTGACCGGGGCGGTGTTCAGGCCGGTGACACCCTCGACGGTGCCGACGGCCGTGTCGACCAGGCCGGAGACCGGGGCGATGCCGTCCACCGCGCCCGTGAGGGTGTTCACGGCGTTCACGGACAGGCCGCCGGAGACGTTGTCGAGGTCGGCGTCGGAGATCTCGATGGTCTCGACCTGGGGGGTGGAGTTCATGATGGAACTTCCCTTCGTATGGATGTTTCACAAGGGGGAGCGGCCCCCCTCCGGGGACAGATGAAGGCCGCGACCGCGGGCGCCGGACGCCCGTCGCCGGGAGCCCGGAACGGCCTTGCGGTGCGATGGATCAAAGCACGCGGCGGGTACGGGCTTCCACTCAATCAAACGTCTCACCAGGCAACTTGTGCTCCACGGGGGGTCAAGCGTGCAGACGCGGACACGGCCCGGCGGCGACTTCTTCACATGCCCCACCGCATCGACCCGTCCGGCCACTTGCGCCCCGGTGGCCGGAATCCGGCACACCGGCCCCAAAGGCGTACCCCGGTCCGCCGGCCCGTGGACGAACCCCGGTTCCGGTGACCGGGTTGGGCATGCGATGTGCAGATTCACTGAAGCCGGGATTCCGCCGCACGGTCGCGACCGAACGCTCACGGACGATCGCGGAACGTGATCGACCGGACGGGATTGAACGCCCCTCGCGACCCGTGCGTACCAACAGCCGTCCAGGCGCCCCACAGCAGCCGAACACCGGCGCGACTCCGGTCCCCCAGGAGGTCGAGAAGTTTGAGTCACAAGCGAATTCCGAAGCGCAAGGCCGCGATGGCGGCGGGCGGCGTGGTGGCGCTCGGCGCCGCCGCGATCCTGCTCCCGAACGCCAACGCGTCGCAGGACGGAGCGCCGGACGACGCGGCGGCGGCGCCGAGGACCCTGAAGGCGGGCGACGCCTCGGATCTCGCCTCACGGCTCGCCGGGCTCCTCGGCGACGCGTTCGCCGGCTCCTACTACGACGGTGAGAACAAGCAGCTCGTCGTCAACGTCGTACCGGGCGACGACGACAACGTGATCGTGCAGGCCAAGAAGGCGGGCGCGGCCGTCCGCGAGGTCGGCAACAGCATGACCGAGCTGGAGGCCGGGGCGCGGACGCTGAAGTCGGAGGCGACCATCCCGGGCACCTCGTGGGCCGTGGACCCGCGCACCAACAAGATCCTCGTCACCGCGGACAGCACGGTGACCGGCGACAAGTGGGACCGGCTGGAGTCGACCGTGCGGAGCCTCGGCCCCGGCATGGCGACCGTCAAGAAGTCCGCGGGCACCTTCAAGACGTTCGTGTCCGGCGGTGACGCCGTCTTCTCCGGCGGCGCGCGCTGCTCGCTCGGCTTCAACGTCACCGCGGGCGACGGCAGTCCGGCGTTCCTGACGGCCGGTCACTGTGCCGTCGGGGCCGATCAGTGGTCCGACACGCAGGGAGGGCAGCCGATCGCCACGGTCGACCAGGCGGTCTTCCCCGGTGCGGGCGACTTCGCACTCGTCACGTACGACGATCCCGCCACTCCGGCGCCGAGCGAGGTGAACCTCGGTGACCAGACCCTCGCGATCTCCCGGGCCGCGGAGGCCACCGTCGGCCAGGAGGTGTTCCGGATGGGCAGCACCACCGGGCTCGCCGACGGCCAGGTGCTCGGCCTGAACGCCACGGTCAACTACCCGGAGGGCACGGTCACCGGGCTCATCCAGACGAACGTCTGCGCGGAACCCGGTGACAGCGGCGGCTCGATGTTCACCCGGGACGGCCTCGCCGTCGGCCTGACCTCGGGCGGCAGCGGCGACTGCACCTCGGGCGGCGAGACGTTCTTCCAGCCGGTCACCACGGCCCTGGAAGCGGTCGGCGCGACCCTCGGCGCGGAGGGTGCCGGCGACGCGGGCGCCGGCGGCCAGGAAGCCGGGGGCGGGGAAGCCGGCGCCGGCGACCGGCCCGGCGCGGGAGCCGGTGACGCGGCGGACCAGGGTGCGGAGGACGACTCCGGCCCGGCCGGGACCCACTGACGCCCTCTCGACCCGAGTACACCCTCCGGCCCGGCCCCGCCACCCGCCTGTGGCGGGGCCGGGCCGTTGCCCGTGCGGTGACGCCGAGGGCAGGCCGCCCCGACGGCCGCCGCCGAGGCCGGGCCGTGTCAGCCGTCCGGCAGCGCCCTGAGCAGGAGCAGGGCGATGTCGTCCAGCCGGTTCTCCGCGTCCGCGCCGTGCCGGACCAGGGCGTCGGCGAGATCGTCCAGGGAAAGGTCACCGAGGCCGGTGAGCCGGCGGCACAGGTCGGCGACGGCGTCCTCGAAGTCGGCGCCGGGGGATTCCACCAGGCCGTCGGTGTAGAGGACGAGCAGCGAACCGGGGGAGAGGCCGACCTCGGTCGACGGATACACCGCCGAACCGTCGATGCCCAGCAGCGGCCCCCCGGCCAGGTCCAGCACCCGCACCCGCCCGTCCGGCCTGCGCAGCAGCGGCGGCGGGTGGCCCGCGCGGGACATCACGGCCCGCCCGTGCGCGGGATCGAGCCGCAGGTACAGACAGCTGGCGAACAGGTCCGCCCCCAGCTCCAGCAGCAGCCGGTTGGTGCTGCGCATGACCTCCTCGGGTGCCTGCCCGACGGCCGTGTACGCGCGCACCGCGGTACGGACCTGCCCCATCAGCCCGGCCGCCGTCACGTTGTGCCCCTGCACGTCCCCGATCACCGCCGCCGCCGTCCCCTGCGCCGGCACCAGGTCGTAGAAGTCGCCCCCGATCTCCATCCCCTGAGTGGCCGGCAGGTAGCGGGCCGCCGCCTCGATCCCCGCCAGCGACGGCAGCGTGTGCGGCAGCAGCGCCTCCTGCAGCCCGTGCGCGAGCCGGTGCTTGGCGTCGTAGAGCAGGGCCCGCTCCAGCGCCTGGGCGATCAGGCCCGCCAGATTGGTCAGCACCGCCCGCTCCTCCGTCGCGAAGTGGTGCGGCGCCGCGTACGACAGCACGCACGTCCCCACCGGGCGCCCCGAGGCGATCAGCGGCAGATACGCCCACGCCGCGAACTCCGACGGGTTCACCAGCAGCGCCGGATACAGGCGCTCGACCTCCTCCCGGCTCTCGAAGAAGGCGGGCACACCGGACCGCAGCACCTGACTGCCGGGAGTCGGCTCCGACAGCGGCATCCCGTCGAACCGCTCCACGACCCGCGCGTCCGCGTACCCCTGGTGGCCGAGGATGCGCAGCCGGCCCGCCCGGGACCCGAGCATCACCAGCCCCTGGCTGCCGACCGCCGGCACGATCTCGTCCGCGACCAGCTGCACCACGTCCTGCACCCCGACCGCCTCGGTCAGCGCCCCGGCCAGGCCCAGCACCTGGGTGATGGTGACCAGCCGCGGCTGCCCCTGTCCGGACCGCGGCGCCGCGCGGTTCATCTCCGCCACCGCCCGCGCCCGGCTGATCCGCACGCTGAGTCCGGTGGTGCTCGGATACAGCCGGAACGACAGCCACTCGTCCGGCGGGCGCAGCGCGACGAACGAGGTGACGTGCTGGCTGAACAGCGCCGCCCGGTACCGGTCCTCGTACACGGGGTCGTTCAGCCACGGCACCGACGCCCACATCTGGGCCCCGAGCAGCCGGTTCACCGGAACGCCCAGCAGCTCCGTGGCGGCGGCGTTGGCGAAACCGACCCGCCCGTGCAGATCGAGCGAGCACAGGCCGTACGGCAGCCGGGATACCATCCGTGCCGCCTCCACCGTGCCGAGCGTGCCGGCCATGCCGCCCACCAGCGGCGCCGCCAGCAGATCGGGCTCCGGTGCCAGCGGCAGGCTCTGCTCGGCGGCCCGCTCCAGCCGCACCGCGAGCCGGTCGCAGGCGGCGGTCAGATGAGCGCGCTCCCAGTCGGACAGCTCCTGCGGGTGCGTGCCGGGCCAGGTCACGAAGACCGCGCCGTACGCCTTGGCCGCGGTCGCCACCGGCAGCGCGGCCAGCGAGAAGGGGTACGGCAGCACCATGGCGATCCGGGGATAGCGGCGGGCCATCTCCTCCTCGCCGCCCACCCACACCAGCCGTCGTTCGCGCACCGCGTCGGAGACCGGGATCGGCGCGCTCAGCCCCACCCGCTCCCACGGGGCCGCGAAGGCGCGGGGCAGCCCCGCCATCACCGCCATCTCCAGCACCGGCTGGTCCGGCGAGAGCAGATACACGGCCCCGGAGTGGGCGTGCACCTCGTCCATCATCGAGGCCAGCGTCAGCGACAGCAGCGGACGGCCGACCGGCGCCCGCCCACCCGGCGGCGTCCGCGCGGACGACTGCCCCTCGGACACGCCGACCACCTCCTCGCACGGCCGCGCCACCGGTCCCGGGACCCAATCTCCCCCCTGCCGGGCCGTCGCGCACGACGAGCGCCGGGAGACCGTGGGCTCCGCCGGGCGACGGGCCCTCCGTACACCCCGGACCCGGGCCCGCGGGGCCGACCGGGGTCTTCCGCGCCCCGCACACCTCCGGGGACGCCGAACGCGCTCAGGGGCTGCGCGGGTGTCCCACAAGCGCTGTAATGGCCAACGTGGTCGGTGAGGGCGCTACGGGACGCAGCACGAGAACGCTGCGTGCGGAAGGTGCCCTGACGGCGATCGCGGCCGACCCCGAGTCACCTGAACGGGTGCGCAGGATCCTGGAGCAGGCCCTCGTCTTCGCCGGTGCCGCGTTCGCCGCCGTGTACACGGCCGACGCGGACGGAGAACTGCTGTACCTGGCGGAGTCCGTCGGGGTGCCGCGAACCCTGTGCGGGGTACGGGACAGCTACCCCGTCGCCGGGCGCGCTCCGGTGGCCGAGGCCCACCGCGGGCGGCCGGTGTGGCTGGGCCCGGACGACCTCGCCGCGCAGGCGCAGTCACGACGCGTGCCCAGCCGTGACTTCTTCCTGGCGGCGCTGCCCCTGCGCGGCGGCGGCTGCCTGCTCGCGGTCGGCGAACGCGCCGACGGTTTCGACGCCGACGACCGCTTCTGCCTCGGCCTCGTCGCCGACGCCCTCGCCCTCCCCGCACCGGCCGCCACCGCCGAGGCCGCCGACCTGCGGCCCGGCGGCTTCAGCCTCGCCATGGACACCGGGCGGGTCCGGGTCGGCGAGGACATCCTGGAGCTGTTCGGCCTCGACCCGGACGACTTCGACGGACGGGTCGAGACCCTGCTGGGCCTGACGGTGCCGGAGGACCTGCCCTCACTGATGTCCGTCGTCGAGGCCGACCACATGACGATCGGCGACCGCGAACTGGAGTTCCGGGTGCTCCAGCCCACCGGACCGCCCAAGTGGCTCCGGCTGCGCGGCCGACTGGTGCCCGGCGGCGAGGGGCGCCCCGCCCGCCTGGTGGGCACCGTCGCCGACGCCTCCACCCTGCGCTCCGACATCACGGACGTGGCCCGCGTCCAGCGCCTCGCCGCCGCCCTCGCCACCGCGGTCACCGTCCGCGACGTCGGCAAGGCCGTGGTCGCCGCGCTGCGCCGGCCGCTGCGGGCCGACCGGATCGCGCTCGCCGAGCTGGAGAACGAACGGCTCGTCGTCACCGTCCTCGACCCGCCCGAACCGGAGGCCTGGCCGGAGCTGTGGCGCGCGGAGTGGCGCACCGAGTGGCCCGACGCGCCGGTGCGCACCATGCCCACCCTCGCCGCCGCCCTGCGCGAGGGCCGCGCCGGTATCTGGCCGGCCGGCTCCCCGCTGGAGACCGCCCTCGCCGAGGTCGGCCCCGGCGGACTCGCCGTGCTGCCGCTGCCGGCCGGGAACCGCATGGCCGGCGCCTGTCTGATCGGCTGGGACACCCCGCACGACTTCGGCCCCGACGAACGCGCCCTGCTCACCGCCGCCGCCGGCCTCGCCGGACAGGCCCTGATGCGGGCCCGCGCCTTCGACGCCGAGCACGAACTGGTCGGCATGCTCCAGCGCCAGCTGCTGCCGCGCCGCCTGCCCCGGCTGCCCGGCGCGGTCGCCGTCGCCCGCTACCTGCCCAGCACCGCCGGCCTGGAGCTCGGCGGCGACTGGTACGACGTGATCCCGCTGCCGGACAACCACGTCGCCCTCGTCATCGGCGACGTCCAGGGGCACAGCGCCGGCGCCGCCACCCTCATGGGCCAGATGCGCACCGCGCTGCGCGCCTACGCCGTCGAGGGACACCCCCCGGACGTGGTGGTCTCCCACGCCAACCGGCTCCTCATGGACATGGAGACCGACCTCTTCGCCACCTGCTGCTATGTCGACGTCGACATGGAGGAGGGCCTCGCCTGGTGCGTCCGCGCCGGCCATCTGCCGCCGGTGCTGCGCCACCCGGACGGCCGCACGGAGATCGCGGAGGCCGAGGGCGGCCCGCCGCTCGGCGTGGTGCGGCAGAGCGACTTCCCCATGAGCCCGCTCAGACTGCAGCCCGGCACCATGGTCGCGCTCACCACGGACGGCCTGGTCGAGTCCCACGAGGCCGACATCGACGAGGGCATGAACCGCTTCGCCCGGCAGCTCTCCGCCGCCGACCCCGCCCACCTCGGGCCCGTCGCGGACGCCCTGCTCGGCAAGGCCCCGCGCAGCGACGACGTCGCCCTGCTGCTGATGCGCTACGACGGCATGGCCTCCCGCCCGCTGCGGGAGAGCTGGACGGTGTGGCGGGTGCCCCAGGCGGTCGGGCACGCCCGCCGCTTCACCCGGCGCACCCTGCGCTCCTGGGGGGTGACCGCGGACGTCGACGGCGCCCTGCTCGTCGTCTCCGAACTGGTCACCAATGCCCTGGTGCACACCGACGGCCAGGTCCGTCTCGACATCTCCCTGGTCAACGACCGGCTGCGCCTCGCGGTCGCCGACGCCTCGCCCCGCACCCCCGTGAAGCCCACCAGCATCAGCTGGGAGGCCACCGGAGGCCGGGGCATCCTCCTCGTCGAGGCCGTGTCGGCCACCTGGGGAACCCTTCCGGTCAGCGGGGGCAAGCAGGTGTGGGCGGAGTTCGTGCTGCGGCCCTGACGGCCGCCGGGTCCGCCGGCCGGGAACGCCCGAGCCCGGTGACCGCACCGCTCCACCGGGTACCCGGGACACCACAGGGAAACAGGAGAGAGGACACGTCATGGCACAGCACGTGCGCGACATCATGACCGGCGCACCGGTGACCGTAGGGCCGCAGACCTCCGTCGCGGAGGTCGCCCGCATCATGCGCGACCGCGACCTCGGGTCCGTCCTGGTGACCGACGGCGACCGGCTGCGCGGACTGGTCACCGACCGCGACCTGGTGGTGCGGTCGGTCTCCCGGGGCGGCGATCCCGAGGACACCACCGTGGCCGGCGCGTGCAGCGACGACCTGGTGACCGTGGCACCGGACGACGACCTGGACCACGCGGTGCGGCTGATGCGCGAACACGCCGTGCGCCGCGTCCCGGTCGTCGAGGACGGACGGCCCGTCGGTGTCGTCTCGCTGGGCGACACCGCCATGGAGCGCGACCCGGAGTCCGCCCTCGGCGACATCAGCGTGGCCCGGCCCAACACCTGACGAGGACACCGGCCCGGACGGGAATCTCCCCGCCCGGGCCGGGGCGTTGAGGAGGCGGGAGCCCGTACGGCGGGCGGGTGTTCGCCCGGCGCGACACCGGGGACCCGAAGGGCAGCGGACAGAAGGAAGACGATGAGCCGTGACCTCGGAGACCAGTGACCGACCCCGACCCTGCCGGGCGGGGACCGGCTGGGCGCGAGCCCGGCGGCCGCGCGGCGAGGACCCGCTGCGGACCTGCCTCCCCGCCGTGGACCGCGGTACCACCTCCACCACCCCGAACGCGAGTGCGGAGGGAAATGTCGTAAGAGGTGAGGACCGGCCCGCGGTCAGGCGGCTCATCGGCCGTCTCGCGAAATTTCGTGACGCACGGGTCGAGCAGGTGATGCTCCGTCCGCCGGAACACGGCTATGGTGAGCCGGATGAAGGCTCTCGTGCTGTCCGGCGGTGCCGGAACCCGGCTGAGGCCGATCACCCACACCTCTGCGAAGCAGTTGGTGCCCGTGGCCAACAAGCCCGTGCTCTTCTACGGGTTGGAGGCCCTGGCGGAAGCGGGCATCACCGAGGTCGGAATGATCGTGGGTGACACGGCCGCGGAGATCGAGGACGCGGTCGGCGACGGATCGAAGTTCGGTCTGCGGGTGACCTACATCCTCCAGGAACAGCCCCTGGGGCTGGCCCACGCCGTGCTGATCGCCCGCGACTGGCTCGGCGACGACGACTTCGTGATGTATCTCGGCGACAACTTCATCGTCGGCGGCATCACCGGTCTCGTCGAGGAGTTCCGCCGGGACCGGCCCGACGCGCAGATCCTGCTCACCCGCGTCGCCGACCCCCGTTCCTTCGGAGTGGCCGAACTCGACCCGTCCGGCCGGGTGATCGGCCTGGAGGAGAAACCGGACCACCCCAAGAGCGACCTCGCCCTCGTCGGCGTCTATCTGTTCACGCCCGCCGTCCACGAGGCGGTGCGCGCCGTCGAGCCCTCCTGGCGCGGCGAACTCGAGATCACCCACGCCCTCCAGCGTCTGATCGACTCCCGCGCCGACGTGCGCTGCACCGTCATCCAGGGCTACTGGAAGGACACCGGCAACGTCGTCGACATGCTGGAGGTCAACCGCTCCGTCCTCGAAGGCGTCGAACGCCGTATCGACGGCCAGGTCGACGACCGTTCGGAGACCATCGGCCGGGTGGTCGTGGAGGAGAACGCGCGGATCGTCAACTCGCGTGTCGTCGGCCCCGCCGTCATCGGCGCCGGCACGGTCGTCAGCGACTCCTACGTAGGTCCCTTCACCTCCGTCGCGGAGAACTGCCGGATCACCGACAGCGAGCTCGAGTTCTCCATCGTGCTGCGGGATTCCTCGATCGACGGCGTCGGCCGCATCGAGGCCTCGCTGATCGGCCGGCACGTCGAGGTGACACCCGCGCCCAGCGTGCCCAGCGCCCACCGGCTCGTCCTCGGCGACCACAGCAAGGTGCAGATCCATTCATGAGCCTCCCGGGCACCTGCCCCCGCATCCCCCGCGGCCGCTGTGAGCGGGCCGCACGGGAGGAACCGCCCGGCCCGAGCACGACCGCGCGTACCGTTTGGCTCCACGGGGTCCACGGCGCTAACTTCGTGCGAACGATGACCGGTCCGGAAGAAGCCGCCGCCCCACCGTCGCCACCGGCGCCGGCGGGACCACCTGGTGCGACCCGCCTCGGAGCGGGTACGGCCCACCACCGGCCTCCCGCGCCCCCCGGTACCGCGCCCTCGCGCACGACCGCGGGCAGGACATCGGCCCGCCCGCGCCGCGCGACCGGCGCACCCCTGCACGAAGCACTGCCCCGCATCCGCAAGGAGAGTCCCCTTCGTGAAACGCCATGAGTTCCTTCGGGAGCTGCACAAGGTCAGCGCCAACCGCAACTACCTGGAGATCGGCGTCAACGACGGCCGCAGCCTGCGCCTGTCACGCGTCCCCAGCATCGCGGTCGACCCCGCCTTCAAGGTGGTCTCGGAGCTGAAGTGCGACGTCCACCTGGTGAAGGCCACCAGCGACGACTTCTTCGCCCGCGACAACCCGCTGGCCCACCTCAAGGGCGGCCGGCACCCGCTGCGCAATCTGCGCCGGGGCCGCAGCCCGATCGGCCACTGGCGCCGCACCACGCTCGACCTGTCGTTCATCGACGGCATGCACCTGTTCGAGTACGCCCTGCGCGACCTCATGAACGTCGAGAAGCACTCCGACTGGGCCAGTGTGATCGTCCTCGACGACATGCTGCCGCGCAGCGTGGACGAGGCCGCCCGCGACCGGCACACCAATGCCTGGACCGGCGACGTCTACAAGATCACCGAGGTGCTGGCGCGCTACCGCCCCGACCTGGTGACCGTCCTGGTCGACACCCAGCCCACCGGCCAGCTCGTGGTCTTCGGCGCCGACCCCGACAACACGGTGCTGCACGACAAGTACGACGAGATCATGGCCGAGTACAAGGTGCCCGACCCGCAGAAGGTGCCCGAGGCGATCCTGGAGCGGGCCGGGGCGGTGCCCCCGGAGGCGCTGCTGCAGGCCGGTTTCTGGCGCGCCCTCGCCCAGGCCCGCAACCGCGGCCTGCCGCGGCGCGTGGGCTGGGAGCCCCTGCGCCGCGCCCTGGAACAGGTCGGCGTCAGCCGCTGAGTCCCCTGCCGCGCGGCCCTTCGCGGCAGGCGCGGCAGCTCTCGTACGAGGACACCGGGCCGAGGGACTCCGCCTCGGCCCGGTGCCGGCCTGCCGGTCCTTCGGGGGACAGCACCGGGCCGGTGCCCTCGGGTCAAGCGCGACCCGTGGAGCACGCCCCCGGCGGGACACCGGGCAGCCGACCCGCGGTCACCGCTTCCTGCGGATCAAGGGGGACACCTTCGCGCGGGCCGCGCCGAGCACCCGCCGCGCGGCACGCACCAGTTTCCGTACGGTGCCCGGACGCGGGACGGTCACCACCAGCACGCCGCCGCCGGCGGCGCGGAGCGCGAACGGCAGCCCGCTCCAAGCGGGTTGCGCGGCATCGGGGTCCGGGCTCAGGGCGACCCGCCAGACCCCTCGGGGGAGCCGGGCGGGAAGCGTGGCCTCCAGCCGGGAGCCCGGCCCGTCCGCCTCGCCGGTGAGCGTGCCGGACGCGTGCAGCGTCCTGCCGGAAGCGGTGAACCTGAGCCCCACCCGGGCGCCCTCGGCCGCGTGCAGCGGGATCCGGGCGCGCAGCCGGGTCCCGGAGACGGTGACGTCCGGCCGTCGCACACCGCCCAGACCGAGCCGCCTGCCCTTGACACCCGTGTCCAGCGAGAGGTTGCCGTGTGGCTCGGTCCAGTACGGCAGGACCGCGCGGCGGCCGGTCACCCCCGCGTACGGCTCGGGACGGGTGGCGCGCGGGGCGGGGCCGAGCCGGCACTCCTTGGTCCAGCCGCCGAGCTTCACCCGTACGACCGCGTCCCAGACCCCGTCTCCCGGCAGTTCGGCGGGATCGACGGTGGCGGTCGCCCGCAGCACCAGCCGCACCCGCTCACCGCCGTCGACGGGAACCGTCTCCCGGGTGAACTCCACGGGCTGGAAGTACTGGGCGGAGCTGGACCGTTCACGCAGCAGCAGATCCGCGGTGGCCTGTCCGAACCGGGCCGCGGTCTGAGCGCCGACCCACGCCACCGCCTCCTCCACGTTCTTCGGGGTGTCGGCCAGCGGGGTGAGGGCGGCGTCCGCGGGGAAGGTCATCGGCTCGCGGGCGGAGGTGTACTCGGCGGTGAAACCGATGCGCAGCGAGCCGTTGTGCCACTCCACGCCCGTGGGCGTCGCCGTCGGCGCGACACCGGCCTCCCACGCGGCGAAGCCCACCACGTCGTCGTACCGGTCGGCCTCGGTCAGCGCGGCGACGACCTGCTGCGTCGGCTGCAGCCCGGCGGAGACCCCCGGGCCGAACCGCTCGACGACGACCTTGTGGATCTCCGCGAACAACTCCCTGCGGTAGTCGTCCGGCAGCCCCAGCAACCGCCGCGCCCGCAGCCGCTCCACCATCTCCACCCGCAGCCAGCGGCGGAACAGCCGGTCCCGCACCGGGCCCGGCTCGGTGTACCGCTCGACGACGTCGAGCGCCTCCCGCAGGTTGCCGAAGTACCCCACGGGGTCGAAGCGCTGGAAGCCGGCGTTGGAGGCGTCGTCGCGTCTGATGTGGTAGTAGCAGACGTAGTCGCTGAGCACGGACACGTTGTCCGCGCGCAGGTACGCCTCGGTGACGAAGACGTGGTCCTCCAGGCGCCGCCGCCCCTCCGGGAAGCGCAGCCCGATACGGTCGAGGAACTCCCGGCGGAACATCTTGTGCGGGGTGAGACTGTCGATCAGCGGGGCGTTCTCGACCGTCGCCCGCGGATGGTTGCGGCGGAACAACTCCACCGGCACCCCGCGGTTCTTGCCGGCCATCTTCCCCACGACGACATCGGCGCCGTGGGCCGTGCCGTACGCGTACATCCGCTCCAGGGCCTCGTCGCCGAGATAGTCGTCGTTGTCGACGAACATTACGAACTCGCCCCGCGCGGCGGCGATCCCCACGTTGCGGGGCTTGCCCGACCAGCCGGAGTTCTCCTGGTGGATCACCCGCATCCGGGGGTCCTCGGCGGCGAGCCGGTCGAGCCGGGCCGGTGTCCCGTCGGTCGAGCCGTCGTCGACGAAGATCGCCTCGTACTCGTCGGGGGGCAGTGACTGCCGCTGCAGTGAGGAGATGCAGTCCTCGATGTAGATCCCCGGGTTGTACACGGGAACGATGACGCTGACCTTGACCGGCATCTGGATCTGGGCCCTTCGGGTCTCTGCCGTGGAACGTGCGGGCTTGACATGCGTCGCCCGATCGTAACGCCACGGCGGCCGCGTCCTCCGCTTCGCCCCGCCGCCGAGAGCCCGCCGTGACGACGCCGGCACCCGCCGACCGGCGTGCTCGCCGGGCCACTTGAGGCGTGGCGTCCCACCGGGGACACGGCGCCGCCTAGGCTGACGCTCGTGCGACTGCTCCTGACCTCCGACACCCACCTGCCGAAGCGCGCCAAGCGGCTTCCCACCCCCCTGCTGGACGAACTCCCGCGCGTGGACGTCGTGTTCCACGCGGGGGACTGGGTCGACACCGCCACCCTCGATCTCCTGGAGAGCCGCAGCCGCAGACTCGTCGGCGTGTACGGCAACAACGACGGACCCGAGTTGCGGGCCCGTCTGCCGGAGACCGCGTACGCGGATCTCGGCGGGTTGCGCTTCGGCGTGGTCCACGAGACGGGCCCGGCGCGGGGGCGGGAGAACCGGTGCGCCGCGCGCTTCCCCGGAGTTGACGTGCTGGTGTTCGGGCACAGCCACATCCCGTGGGACACCACCGCGTCCACGGGACTTCGTCTGCTCAACCCGGGATCGCCGACAGACCGTCGCCGGCAACCCCACTGTACTTATATGACCGCCACGGTCGCCGGGGGCCGGCTCACGGAGGTGGAACTCCACCGGCTGCCCCCGCGCTGACGGGCCGGGCCGCTTCGTGTCGGTGGAAGCGGCCCGGACGCTGCGAGTAGTTGTGCTCTCACGGACCTCCTTCCCACGATCGAAGGTGATACCGGGCGACTACCCCCTCCCGCGGAACTCACACACCTGATTTTCGGGTTTTCCGACCTGGTGCCCGGGCGTCGTCTCGGCGTGACCGGTGGGAACCGAGTGAGTCAGGTGAGTCGGAGGGCTGGAGGGGCCGGACGGACTGCCCCGGCCCCATGTGAACGGATGGACGGCAGTGGTGTCGGTACTGGTTGCGGTGTCCGAATAAGTGCAATATGTGGCGAGTTGTGCGGCGATCCGCTGTCGCGCACCCCTCGGCGTGCTGCGCGCCGCGACCATCCACCACGCACGCGCGAACACGTCGCGCCGGGAGTGCACCCATGTCTGACCAGTCGACCCCACGGGGGCCGCACACCGACCCGTACGGCGCCGAGCCCCCTCGGACCCTTCTCCGGGACACCGCGCCCGGCACGGAGCTGACGCGACGCAGGGTCCTCGGGCTCGGCGCCGCGCTGGGGCTGGTCGCGGCGGGCGCCACGGACGCCGCCGCCGCGCCGCGCCGCCACGGCAGCACCGGTGAGCAGCTGCGCAGCGCCCTACCGCTGCCCGAGCCCTACACCGTGCCCCTGCCGATCCCGCCCGTTCTGGCGCCGGCCGACACCTCCGGGGACACCGACCGGTACGAGATCACCCAGCGCCAGGTGACCGCCCGGATCCTGCCGGGGGTGACGACGACGCTGTGGACCTACAACGGCACCTACCCCGGCCCCACGATCGAGTCCCGTCGCGGTCGGCCGGTCACCGTGCGGCACCGCAACGAACTTCCCGTGCCGACCGTGGTGCACCTGCACGGCGGACGCACCCCGGCCGGGTCCGACGGCTACCCCACCGACCTCGTCCTCCCGGACGGCTGGTCCGACCCCGCGTCCGGCCGCCACGGCGAGGCGCACATGGCGCACGACCCGCGCGCGGTGACGAGCCAGGTGACACGGGAGTACACGTACCCGCTCGACCAGCGTGCCGCGCTGCTCTGGTACCACGACCACCGGATGGACTTCACCGCTCCGGCGATCTGGCGGGGCCTGACCGGCATGCACATCGTCCGGGACGCGGTCGAGGACGCCCTGGACCTGCCCCGCGGCGAGCGGGAGCTGGCGCTGATGATCGCCGACCGGGCGTTCGCCGCCGACGGGTCCCTGGCCTACCCGGCCCTCGATCCGGAGCTGCGCGACCGGCCCGGGGTGACCGAGCCCTACGCGGCCGGCGTCCTGGGCGACGTGATCGTGGTCAACGGGGCGCCGTGGCCCGTCCACGAGGTCGACGCCGTACGCCACCGGCTGCGGCTGGTCAACGCGTCCAACGCCCGCCACTACCGGCTGGAGGCCGTCACGGACGACGGGCACCGGCTCGACCTGGTGCAGATCGGCGCCGACCAGGGGCTGCTCGCCGCCCCCGTCACCCTCACCGACCTGCCCATCGCGCCGGCGGAGAGGTACGACGTGGTCATCGACTTCGCGGGCCTGCCGCCCGGCAGCCGGGTGCGCCTGCGCAACCTGCTCGGCAGCGGACGCACCCGCGACGTCATGGCGTTCCGTGTCGCACGCGCGGCGTCCGACCACAGCACGATCCCCGAGGTGCTCTGCGACGACCTGCCCACCTGGCGGCGTGCGCAGGTGGCCACGGTCCGCCGGTTCACCTTCCGTGCCGGGCACGCGGAACAGGGGCGCGGCTGGTTCGTCAACGGCGAGCCGTTCGACCCGTCGCGCACCGACGTCCACACCTGGCGCGGTGCCGTCGAGGTGTGGCGCCTCACCGCCGACGTCCACCATCCGGTCCACCTCCACCAGACGGGGTTCCGGGTGCTCTCCCGCGACGGGCGCGCGCCGCTGCCGCACGACGCCGGCCTGAAGGACACGGTCTCGCTGCGCCCCGGTGAGACGGCGGACATCATCACCCGCTTCGACGGCCACCGGGGCCGCTTCCTCTTCCACTGCCACAACGCCGAACACGAGGACATGGGCATGATGGCCAACATCGAGATCGTCTGACGCCCCTGCTCACCGTCGTACCGGCTTAATGCGTTGCGGGGGTCCCCGCCGGTCTGCTGCACTGCCGGGGACACCGCAGCCACGTTCCGAGGAGAAGCAATGCGCGCATCGTTCATGTCCCCCCAGGAAGGAACAGCCCGCTCTCCGAAGGACATGACGCTTCGTGCACCTGCTCAACCTCGGCATCCTCGCCCATGTCGACGCCGGTAAGACCAGTCTGACCGAGCGGCTGCTGTACTCGGCCGGCGTGACCGACGAGATCGGCAGCGTCGACGACGGCAGCACCCGCACCGACACCCTCGCGCTGGAACGGCGGCGGGGCATCACCATCAAGTCCGCCGTCGTCTCGTTCCCGCTCGACGACGTCACGGTCAACCTCCTGGACACGCCCGGTCACCCGGACTTCATCGCCGAGGTGGAGCGCGTGCTCGGCGTCCTGGACGGCGCCGTGCTGGTCGTCTCCGCCGTCGAGGGCGTGCAGGCGCAGACGCGGGTGCTGATGCGGACCCTGCGGCGGCTGTCCATCCCGACCCTGCTCTTCGTCAACAAGATCGACCGGCGCGGGGCCCGGGAGGCGGAGCTGCTCCGGGCGGTCTCGGCACGCCTCACCCCGGCGATCGTGCCCATGGGCACCACCGGCCGGCTCGGCACGCCCGAGGCCCGTTTCGCTCCCGCCCTCTCCCCGGCCGCCCTCGACGTCCTGGCCGACCACGACGACGGACTGCTCGCCGAGTTCGTGGACGGGGCCCTCACGGACACCCGTCTGCGGACGGCGCTGGCCGAGCAGACCCGGCGGGCCCTCGTCCACCCCGTCTACTTCGGCTCCGCCCTCACCGGCGCGGGCGTCGACGCGCTGCTGGCCGGCGTCGAGGAGCTGCTCCCGCCGGCCGGCGGCGACCCCGGCGGGCCGGTCTCCGGCACGGTGTTCAAGGTGGAACGGGGGCCGGCGGGGGAGAAGGTCGCCTACGCGCGGATGTTCTCCGGCACGCTGCGCACCCGCGACCGGATCCCGTTCGGGCCCGCCGGTGCCGCGGAGGGCCGGATCACCGGCATCAGCGTCTTCGACGGCGGCACCGACACGCGCACGGACGCGGTGCCGGCGGGCAGGATCGCCCGGCTGTGGGGACTGGCGGACATCCGCGTCGGCGACGCGATCGGCGAACCCCGCGAGGAGTACGGGCACGTCTTCGCGCCGCCCACCCTGGAGACCGTCGTCGTGCCCGCACCGGACACCGACCCCGGCGCGCTGCACCTCGCGCTCACCCAGCTCGCCGAACAGGACCCGCTGATCGCCCTGCGCCACGACGAGCGGCGGCGCGAGACCTCCGTGTCGCTCTACGGCGAGGTCCAGAAGGAGGTCGTCCAGGCCACCCTCGCCGAGGAGTACGGGCTCGACGTGACCTTCCGCGGGACGACACCGCTGTGCATCGAGCGGCCGGCCGGATCCGGGGCGGCCGTCGAGTCCATCGGCGAGGACGCCAACCCCTTCCTCGCCACGGTCGGGCTGCGGGTCGACCCCGCACCGCTCGGCTCGGGCGTGGACTTCCGGCTGGAGGTGGAGCTGGGCGCGATGCCGTACGCCTTCTTCAAGGCGGTCGAGGACACCGTGCGCGAGACGCTCGGACAGGGCCTGCACGGCTGGCAGGTCACCGACTGCGCGGTCACCATGACCCACTCCGGTTACTGCCCCCGCCAGAGCCACGCCCACCAGGGCTTCGACAAGAGCATGTCGAGCACCGGCGCCGACTTCCGGGGCGTCACCCCGCTCGTCCTGGCCGAGGCCCTGCGGCGGGCGGGGACCGCGGTGTGCGAGCCGGTGCACCGCTTCCGGCTCGAGGCCCCGGCGGACAGCCTCGGCGCCCTGCTGCCGGTGTTGTCCGGGCTGGGCGCCGTACCGCGTACGACGCGGACCCGGGGCGGACTCTGCGTCCTGGACGGCACGGTGCCGGCGGCCCGGGTGCACGAGCTGGAGCAGCGGCTGCCGGGACTGACCCGGGGCGAGGGCGAGCTGGAGAGCGCCTTCGCGCACTACGCGCCCGTCACCCGCGGCACGCCGCCCCGGCGCCCGCGCACGGACCACAACCCGCTGAACCGGAAGGAGTACCTGCTGAACGTGGTGCGGAGGGTGACCGGCTGAGTCACCGCGGCCCGTCCTCCGCGCCCGGCCAGCCGGCCTCCACATGGCCGAGGCGCACCCGCTGCGGGTGGTCGCCGACGGGGACGGACACGGTCTTCTCGCCGGTCGCGAAGTCGATGGCGGTGACCCGGTCGGCGCCGCTCTCGGAGACCACGCAGGATTTGCCGTCACCGCTGACGGTCGCCCAGTACGGCTTGGACACGGTGACGAGCGGCCCCTGCTGGAGGGTCGCGCGGTCGACGACGGTCGCGTAGTCGTCCATGGTGCCGGCCACGCACAGCTTGGATCCGTCGGGCTTCATGGTGATGCCGTGATGACGGGAGTCGTTGACCCAGGTGGTGCGGTCGTCGCTGGTCGCCGGGTTCTCCGGCAGGGTCTTGGTACGGGTGATCCGGTCGGTGGCGACGTCGTACTCGAAGAAGCCGTTGAAGAACGACACCTGGAAGTACAGCTTCGACTCGTCCGGGGAGAACGCGGCCGGGCGCACCGCGTCCGAGTGGTCCTCCAGACCGATCGCGTCGAGCCGGTCCCGCATGTCGATCGTCTTGACCTGCCGGAACGTGGTCGCGTCGACGACCGTGACCCGGCGGTCGCCCTTCGTCCAGTCCAACCAGGGCGCGTCGAGCGCGGTGTTCACCTCGCCGATGGACATGTTCCAGATGTACTTGCCGTCCTTGCTGAAGACGTTCTCGTGCGGCTTGTCGCCGGTCTTGAACGAGCCGAGCTCGTCACCGGTCGCGATGTCCAGGACGTGCACCGTGTTGGAGGTCGAGGCCGAGACGGCGACCCGCTTGCCGTCGGGGGAGACCGCCATGTGGTCGGAGCGGTAACCCGACACCGGGAAGCGCCAGTTGACCCGTCCGGTGGCGAGGTCGAGGGAGACCACGTCGGCGAAGCTCGGCCGGGAGGCCACCACCGAGGTGCCGTCCGGGGTGGAGTACATGTCGTCGACGAACTGGTCGTGGCCCTCGCCGACGCCGCTCCGGATCGCCATGAAGTAGATCCAGCGGATCGGGTCGGCGTTGATCTCGGCCATCCGCTCGGCCTTGTCCGGGATGACGTCGATCCGGCCGATCCGCGCGAAGTCACCGGTGGACTCGATGACGTCGGCGGTGCCGTCCCAGTTGTTGCCGACGAACAGCACCTCGCGCAGGGCGGTCGAGAAGTCGGCGGCGGTGGCGGCCGCGGCGGGGGCGGCGACGGTGAGGGCGAGGGCGGCGGCGATGGCGCACAGGTGCCTGGTTCTGCGGACCGGCATGACGGCTCTCCCCACAATCCGGAATCACGTGCCCTGAAAAGCAACTTACTGAAAAGTAAGGAAGAGGGCCGCCCGCGACAAGAGCGCGTACACGACAAAATCAGATGCCGTCGGCGTCCGGCGCGGCGGCCCTCACCCGCGGCGCCCGGCACGCGCGCGGGTGACTCCCTAACCGGCCGACAGGGCGACGAGGACGGCCCCGAAGACCAGGGCGCAGCCCAGGAGCACCCAGCCCAGCAGCCGCTGCCGCAGATGGCGGTACCGGGTCTCGTACTGCGCCCGCAGCTCCTCACCCCGCCGGGCGGTCCGCTGCCACGACGCCCGGCTGAGGGCCAGGTGCCGTTCGGTGAACCGTCGTGCCACCTCCTCCCGCTGGCGTTCCGTCAGCCAGTCGAGGCCGGCGGTGAGCTCCGCCGCCGCCGTGCGGGCCTCGGCGCGGGCCGCGTCGACGAGGAGATGGCCCTCGATCTCGTTCAGCAGGGCCTCCATGTCCACGAAGGAGCCGTCCCGGCCGGTCACTGGAGACTCAACTCCCTCACGGACTCCGAGGGGTGGTGCAGGTCGAAGGCGGGGGATTCGCTGCGGATACGGGGGAGTTCCACGAAGTTGTGGCGCGGAGGTGGGCAGGAGGTCGCCCACTCCAGCGAGCGGCCGTAGCCCCACGGGTCGTCGACGCCGACCGGCTCGCCGTACTTGGCCGTCTTCCAGAGGTTGTAGAAGAACGGCAGCATCGACATGCCGAGCAGGAACGAGAAGACGGTCGACAACGTGTTGAGCGTCGTCAGGCCCTCCGCCGCCAGATAGTCCGGGATCCGCCGCTGCATTCCGTTGGTGCCCAGCCAGTGCTGGACCAGGAACGTGCCGTGGAAGCCGACGAACAGCGTCCAGAAGGTGATCTTGCCGAGGCGCTCGTCGAGCAGCTTGCCGGTGAACTTCGGCCACCAGAAGTGGAAGCCGGCGAACATCGCGAAGACGACCGTGCCGAAGACGACGTAGTGGAAGTGCGCCACCACGAAGTAGCTGTCCGAGACGTGGAAGTCCAGCGGCGG